>NZ_JABUOH010000052.1 GCF_013391955.1 Candidatus Phytoplasma pruni | reverse complement strand
TAGCTCTTTTTAATTATTCTTTTTCTTCTTGGTCATATTCAATAAAAGTATAAAAAAATTCAAATCAAAAGTATTAATTTTTTTATTTTTCTTCTTCATTTTCTTTAAGAACCATTTCAAACTCATATCTAACCTCTATGTTTTTCAAATCTTTAAAAGCATCTTGTAAAGATAATTTATTAAATATCGTTAATTCTTTTATTTTTGTTTTATTTGTTACAATATGATAAACAATTTTTATTTCTTTTTTCTGCATTTTTGTTAATAAAAAATTTAAAATATCTTCTTTGTGTAAATTATGTTTTGCGAATACATCGTTTAAATCTTTGTGATATAATAACGTTTTTAGTTTTTCCCTTCCTTCTGGAGAATTGGTAAAGCAGTAAGCGGAATTAACACCTTGACGACATAAATGGCTGAATTTTTGCGTCGAAGTGCCTACTTTGACAAAATGTAAAAAAACATGCTTTTGTTGATAGTTTATTTCTAAAATATCACAAGGTTCCAAAGAACTGCGATTATTAGTGTCTTGTTTAATTGAGGCGGTTTTAGTATCTAAATTAAAATAAAGAGATGAATTGGTTGAATTTTCATTTAAGTGTTTGGTTGTTTCTTTATTATATTGGGTTTCTGTAAGGACTTGTTTTTTGAAAAAAACAGGAAAAGTTGCTTCATCAATTTGTTTTTTACTTAGATTGTCGTTAAGTCTTTGGATAAAATTGTTATCGTAATTATACCAGACACCATTATAAAGATAATAAAACGGCTTTTCACTGTTTTCTATATCACATTGAAACAAAAGGGTTTCCCAAACAGTCTTTTCGATTTGGTTTTCGGATGTTTCTGTTTCATTGGTTAAAATGATTTTGTATTTTTTAAAATAAGTTAAAATCTTTTCTATATTGTTTTCTTCCAATGGGGTATTTTCTAAAAGACCTATGATGTGTTTATTTTGGTCTTTATTTTTTTCTAAATAGCGTAAAAACTCCTACCAAAGGTTATCGTGTATTGCGCTATTTGTTAGGTCTATGACAAAAGGTGATGGATATAAGTCTTTTTTAAAGTATATTTGATTAAAAGCGTATAAATCCCAATTATCATTCAAGAAAAAAGTTGTTACATGTATTTTTGATTCTTCTTCAGGAAAAGAACCTTTTTTTATAAAGGAAGACCAATTGTTCTGCATTTCTTGAAACAGTTCTATATTAAGTGTTTTAATTTCTTTAGCATTTTTAATTACTTTGTGCGTGTTTAAACGTTGAAAGGTTGTTTGTGTTTTTTCCGCATCTTTTTCATATATTTCTAATAACTTTTCACATAAATCCATTATTCCGTTGGGTTTGACTGGTGAAAAAAAATTTAAACCCGCTTGTCCTGTTATCCGACTATATAATCCTTCATATTCTGGTTTAACAAAACCTTTTAAAACAGGAGGAAAATCATAATAATCTTCTTCATCAATTTCTAAAGAGTCTAAACCACTGTGTTCTGATAAATTGATATTTTTATGGTGTTTTTTCTTAGCCGAAACGACTTTAGAACTTTTTAATTTTTTATCATCCAGACAAAGAAAGGAAATCTTTTGGCCAAAATCTATTTCATAACTCTCTTTAGGTAAATAGTGATAAGCATAACTAAAAGTTAAAACAAAAATCCGTTCGGGTTTGCCTACTTTAACAAACAAAAGAGCACTTTCGTTTTTAATTTTATTGCGATATTCTTTTTTGATACCGAAATATTTTGCCCAAAAAGGCTCCTTAGCTTGAGTAGAACGCGAATAAAGCGCCATATTCGGTTCATTAATTGCAATGGCATGTTTATACCATTTGGCTTGACTATAGAGAAAATTTGTTTCATTATTTGCATCAATTAATAATTTTTCCATGGTGCATCCAGTATTATCTGTATCAACGGTATAATTTTGTTTTAACAAATACATATTAAACTCGTTTGATTTTTCTTTTTTTACCATTATTGTATCTCCTAATTTTTATATTTTTATTTTTTTGTCAAAATAAAATGATATTTTAAAATTGAAGTAAACAAAATAAAATAAATAATGTTTTCATTAATCAAAACCCAAAAGAACAAATATTATTCATAAGTTGCAATTAAAAAGGTTTAAATTAAGTTAATTATATATCAAAGACTAGTGTTTGTAACCAAAAGATAATAAAAATAAAGAAGCCTTTTTTAAAGTCCATTAATCAAGTAATTCGCTTAATTCACAAGACAATAAAAAACCTCTTTTTTAGGCTTAAAAAACCCTCATTTGTCTTTTAAAAGCTTTTGTTGTATAATTATTAATGTGGCCCCTTTTAAGACACAAAAATAAGGAGATAAAAATATTCTATGGTATATAAAAAAAGTTTGCAACATAACTCAATAATAAAATACACAAGAAGATTATTTTTAATTTTATTTTTTTTAGTTTTAAAGACAGGAAGAACACATTTATTACATGCTAATAATAATAATGGTGGAAAAGACGATCTAGAAACGGTAATTCCTAACAAAGAGTTAGGTTTTATTCAATGCGCTGATCCTAAAAAACCCACAAGAGACGAAATTTTAAAAGCAGTTCATACCAAAAACCCCGATAAGCAAATTGATGACATTCACATTGAAGTCAACTTTGATAGAGATTGGCCTTACGAAAAAGCTTCTCTTTTTCCTTCTGATAAGGATTCTCCCAATAATCCCTACAAAGGACAAGCTGATCTAAATTATGAAACTGGTTTTACACCGGTAGATCTTTCTCAGGTCATCACTTCCGGCGCGATAGGTAATGTAGTTTGCTCTGATCCTAAAGCACCTACAAAAGAAGAAATTTCCAACCGCATAAAGCAAAAATACAATAATTTTGTTCAAGAAGATGTAGAAGTGATTTTAGATAATGATAAACCTACTACTCAAGCGGTAGCGAAAGCTAAACTGGAGAATGTTAGTTATAATCCGGGTTCTGCAGTTGATTTAAATTATAAAGCCGTTGATAAACTACCGGAACTATCGACTATCATCACTTCCGGTGAGATAGGTAATGTAGTTTGTTCGGATCCTAAATCACCCACAAAAGAAGAAGTTTTCAATCAATTAACACCAAAATACAATACCTTAATTAAAGAAGATGTAGAAGTAGTTTTAGATACTAATAACCCTACTACTCAAGCAGTAGTAAAGGCTAAAACCGACAGCAATAATTATAATCCCGGTTCTTCAGTTAATTTAACTTATAAAACTGTTACTCAATCAACGCCAACGCCGAATGAAGAACAAACGCCGTTTTATAAAAATTTTTGGTATTGGTTTTTAGTGGTTGTAACTATCATTCTTTTAAGTCATGGTGGAATATATTGCATTAAAAAACACAAAACAAAAAAATAACTTTTTAGTTATACAATACTTAATATAATTTAAAAAACCCTTTTTCAAGGGTTTTTTAAATATTTAACGATTTTAAAAATTAAATCAAATCTTTTTTATTTTTTTTGACAATAATAAATTTAAAAAAGTTGTAATATAGTCTTTTTTACAATAAAATTAATTATTATTTTGAACAAATAATTATCGTTAATTATTGTTTTAAATAAATCTATTTTTTTAGAACCAACACAATAATATGTAAAAAAATTTATATTTTTCAATAAAAACTTGCTTTTTTTATTTTTTTATGTATAATGTTAAGTATAGATTATTTAAAAACAAAAAAGGAGAAAAAATATTCTATGTTCAATAAAAAAAGTTTAAAAAACAATTCATCATTAAAAAATGCATTTGCATTATTAATGGCTTCATTATTATTAGTTTTAGTTGGTAATTCTTATAAGGTTTTTGCAGATCCTCAACCTGTTAATCTTGATTCTGTTCTTACAGTAAAAGACTTAGGCCCAGTTGAATGTGATGATACAGAAAACCCAAAACCTGCTGAAGTTTTAGCCGCTGTTGTGGCTAAAAACGCAAATGTTAAATCTGCAGAAGTAACTGTAACAGTTGATACTACAAATAAAAAAACAAATGCTACAGTTGCAGTTAATAGTGGAAGTCAAGTTTACAATACAGGATCAGTTAATGTAACTTACACAACTAAAGTTAAAACTGCTGATAAAAACTCTAATCCTTGGTATAAAAGTGTTTGGTTTTGGTTATTAGTATTAGTTGTTGTTGGTGGAGCTTCATATGGTACTTATTATGTTGTTTCAAAAAACAAAAAAACAAAAAACAAAAAATAATTTATTAATTTAATAAATTATTGTTAATTAAAAAAACCCTTTATATAAAGGGTTTTTTTGTTTTATACAAACGTTATCATTGGAACGAATTAATCATTAAACAAAAGATAATGTTTGGGCTTTATTAACTTTTTTTATTTTTTGCAACATAATTCTTTTTAATAACTTTTTTTTATTTTTTGCAACATAATTCTTTTTAATTCATGTTTTTGTAAAAAAGCGATTAATAAAGCGTTTTTAGAAGTAATTAATGCGGTTTCTTTTAAATCAAAAGATAAAGGCACTAAAGTGTTAACTGTAATTAAAAAACGGTTCAAAAAAACTTGTTCTTCAAAGTTTTTTAAATTATCTTTTAGTTTGGGCGCTAGTTGTTCTAAATGAAGATAAATCTTTTCTAAATTACCAAATTGGTTTAATAATTTAATAGCTGTTTTAGGACCTACAGAAGGCACTCCTTTAATGTTATCCGAAGAATCTCCCACTAAACTTTTAAAATCCACTATTTGAGTGGGTTTTAGCTGATATTCTTCCCATAATTTTGGAATATCATAAGAGACTACTTTTTTCAAACCTTGTTTAATTAAAATCACCGTTATATTTTCATCAATTAATTGTAAAAAATCTTTATCACTAGAATAAATAGTGGTAGCGATGTTTTTCTCACTCGCTTGTTTAGCTAAAGTAGCGATAATATCGTCAGCTTCATAAGTTGGTTGCGCATGATGTTTAACCCCTGAAAGTGTTAAATATTCTTTAATTAAATCTATTTGGTCGATTAAATCTTGCGGAGTAGTCGGACGACCTTTTTTATAATCTCCATAAATTTCATGTCTTTGCGTTTTTTCAGGAGAATCAAAAGCCACACAAATATGATGATGAGTTTTTTCTAAAATTTTTTCAAACATATTAATAAAAACCATCAAAGCGTTGACATTTTTCCCTTGAGAATTTAAAGTAGGCGTTTGTTGACTATAAGCGGTAGCGTAATAAGCTCTAAACATTAAAGAATTTCCGTCTACCAAGATTAAATGTTGCATTGTTTCTTTAATTCTCCGTTGTTATCTTAGCTTTTTTAATTTTGATCCATAAATTGTTTTAATAATTCTTCAGGATTATCTAAAGCACTTAAATTATCAGGATCCATATTACCCATTTTTTTAGAAATTTGTTTTTGTTTTTCAATAAAATCAATTAATAAATTAACATCTTTTAATTTATTTCCGGAACCTTTCGCGATACGACTACGACGACGATTATTAGATTGTATTAATTGCGGTTGCAAACGTTCTTCTTTCGTCATGCTTTGAATAATAGTTTCAAATTGGGTAATAATATCTTTATCTAACATCGGCATATTTTTTATTTTAGAACCTATTCCCGGAATAAAATTTAAAATCTTTTTCATAGAACCAATTTTTTTTAAAAGTTTGAATTGTTTTTGTAAATCATGATAATTATAATCATCTTGCAATAAACGGTCCACTAGTTTTTTATCTTGTTCGGAATTAACCTTATCTTCTACTTGTTCAATTAAAGTTAACATATCTCCCATCCCTAAAAGACGTGAAGACATTCTATCCGGATAGAAAATTTCAAAATTATCATCATCATGTTTTTCTGAAGAAGACATGAATTTAATCGGTAAATTAGTGACATATTTGATAGATAGAACCGATCCACCTTTGATATCAGCATCCATTTTAGTCATAATAACCCCGGTTGCACCAAGAGCTTCATGAAAACCTTTTGCTACAACGGAAGCTTGTTGGCCTAAGAGGGAATCAGCTACAATTAAAGTTTCACTTGGTTGTACTTTTTCTTTAATAGTTTTGATTTCATCCAACATATCTTGGTCTAAAGCAGAACGACCAGTAGTATCAATAATCACCGTTTCAAAACCATTATGAAGAGCGTATTTTAAACCATTATCAATAATATTCATTGTAGTTTCGTTTTTTTGAAAGAAAACATCAATATTAATTTTCTCCCCAATACCCACTAATTGTTCTACTGCTCCGGGACGATATGTATCAGCAGCGATTAATAAAACTTTTTTATTTAATTTTTTTTCCACAAAATAAGCTAATTTACCAGCGGTAGTGGTTTTACCACTCCCTTGAAGGCCCACTAATAAAACTACATCGTAAGGATTATTAAGTTGTAAAGGTATATTTTTAGAACCTAAAACAGTCGTTAAAACCTCGTTAATAATTTTAACCACTTGTTGTTGTGGTTCAAGTCCTTTTAAGACCTCTTTACCAACCGCTTGCTCTTTAATTAAATGGTTAAAATGGGTAATAACATCATAATTAACATCCGCTTCTAAAAAAGATAAACGGATGTCTTTCATCATCAATTCCAGGTCTTTTTCTTGAATATGTTTTTTACCTTTAATGGTATCCATAATTTTTTGAAAACTTCTGCTTAAAATACTCATCTTTTGAATTTCCTTTCGTTTTCAGATTTTCTTTGTTTTTTTATATGTTATTTATAGTGTTTTTTTCATACTTTTGTAAGTGTTTGGAATAATTGTATCAAACAGTTTTTGTCATAAATATGGGTTGCAAATAACTTAGTCTTGGATGAATAAGTTATGAATAAAAGTTCTAATATCAAAAGCGAATAAATCATTAGGATTTTCGCCCATACCGAGGTATTTAGTTTCTAGATTGTAAAGGTGTTTAATAGCTAAAATTAAACCACCATTAGCCGCTCCATCCATTTTAGTCAAAATAACACCACTTAAAGAAATACTTTGGTTAAATAAATCAATTTGATTCAGACCATTTTGACCTGTCATAGAATCCAGCACTAAAAAAGATTCATGCGGACCTTGAGGGAATTTTTTTTGAATCACTTTTTTGATTTTTTCCAATTCTTTCATTAAATTAACTTTATTTTGCAAACGACCTGAAGTATCGCATAAAACCACATCAAAAGCGTTTTTTTCCGCATAAGTCAAAGCATCAAAAATAACCGCTGAAGGACTGATATTGCCTTCTTTGAAAAAGACTTCACTTTTCGTTCTTTCGCCCCAAATTTTTAATTGTTCGACAGCTCCAGTTCTAAAAGTATCACCAGCCACTAAAAGGACTTTTTGTCCTTCAGTAGTTAGTTTCATCGCTAACTTACCAATAGTGGTTGTTTTACCTACCCCATTAACACCCATAAAAAGATAAATTTGCGGTTTATCGGTGTTAAGCGTTTGAGTTGTTGTTGCAACATTCTCTTGCTGATTTAAAGTATTAGCGGTTTTATCGTCTTTTCCATCGGATAAAGAATCTTCGGAGTTATCATGAATATCTTTTTCATATAAAGCCACAATTTCCTCCATCGTTAACGCGATAAAAGCGGAAGATTCTTGAAGAGGTTTGTGTTCTAAACGGTTTTTAATATTCGTGATTAAGTGTGTCGCCGTTTTGATCCCTACATCAGCTTTCACTAATAAAATCTCTAAATCTTCTAAAAAAGAAGGATGAAAAGAAGCCTTTTTTTGTACTTCTTGGACCCATTGAGACAAATTATTCCCTAATTTTTTAACTCCTAAAATGTCTTTTTTAACCGGTTTTTTAGTAAATATTTTTTTAAAAAAATTCCACATATTTTGCCAACACCTTTTTTAATAATTTATCCCTTTAATGCATCTTTTTCTTTAAAACAAGCAAGAAAGATAAAGATGAAAAAGGACAAATTAATCTCATTTTTTTTACATGCATGATGAATAAATAATAAATATTCTTGTATAACTAATATTATATAAAAATATCAGTCTGTTTTGAAGAAAAACTTTTTAGAAAAAGAGTTATTCTTTTTCTATTTGTTGCGCTTCTATATCTTTTAAAGAAACAATTTTTTTACATTTAGGAAAATTACTACAACCTAAAAACTCCCCATAGCGACCTTTTCTTTGGACTAAAAAAGCGCCACAAGAATCGCATTTATGTTTAGTTAAAACAGGCGGTAAAGACGGCGTTTTTTCTTTCGAAGGAATGATGTTTTTACATTTCGGAAAAGCACTACAGCCTAAAAACTCCCCATATCGTCCTCTTCTTTTAACCAATAATGCGCCACAAACGCTACATTTTTCTTCTGTTAAAACTGGTTTACTAGCCACAATTTTTTGGTCCGCTATAGCGTATAATTCTTGAAACAAGTGATAAAAATTTTTTAAAAAAGTGTTTTTATCCAATTGACCGGAAGCGATTTTATCTAAATTTTCTTCCATTTGAGCCGTATATTCAATATTAATTAAAGAACTGAAATATTGGTCTAAAAGATTTTTAGTTAAAAAACCTTGTTCCGTACAAACAAATCTTTTTCCTTCTACCGTCACATAAAACCTCTTTTTTAAAGTTTCAATAATGGTAGAATAAGTCGAAGGACGACCGATTTTTAAATGTTCTAAAGTTTTAATCAAAGAAGCTTCATTAAAACGCGCAGGCGGAGTAGTAAATTTTTGCAGAGTCGTTATTTCTTGCGGTAAATAAGTTTTATTAACCTCTAAATCTGGTAAAAAATCATTTTTAAAAGTATTAGATTCTAGTCCTTGATAATAACCAGCAAATAAGACCGTTAAACCTTCGGTTTTAAACACATAATCTTTAACATGGAACAATAATTGCGTTTTATTGAAAACAGCGTTAGCCATCAAACTAGTCAAAGTACGTTCATAAATCATTTTATATAAAGATAATTGATACTTATTTAAATATTTAGTTAAACTTTCCGGAGTTTTTTTAATATCTGTGATTCTAATAGCTTCATGAGCGTCTTGAATATTATCTTGACTAGGTTTTTGATAAGTTCCCAAATATTGGGGACCATATTTTTCTTTAATAAAATTTTGAGTTTCTTCCACAAAAGTCATAGATAAACGATAAGAATCAGTTCTCATATAAGTTATCAAACCGACCGGTTTTCCTTCTATTTCGATTCCTTCATACAGTTTTTGCGCATTGCTCATCGTTTGTTTCGCGTTCATTGATAAATGTCTAAACGCTTCTTGTTGCAAGGAAGCAGTGATAAAAGGTTTCGGTGGTTTATTGACCACTTTTTTCTCCACTATTTCTTTTAAAAGAAAAGGTTGATCTTTTATTTGTTCTACTATTTGAGCCGCTTCTTCGCTTTTAATTTTTTTATCTTTCGGTTGGACCACTAAAGAAGCTTCAAAAGTCTCAAAAAGAGCTTTAATTAAATTATATTCTTCAGGAATAAATTTTTCTCTTTCTTGCTCTAATTCAGCGATTAATTTTAAAGCTACTGATTGAACTCGACCAGCTGATTGAGATTTAATTCTTTTCACTAAACGCGACAATCTAAAACCCATAATACGGTCCAACATTCTACGTGTTTCTTGTGAATCCACTAAGGATTGATTAATCACAGAAGGCTTGTTAAAAGCATCCAAAACCACATCTTTCGTTATTTCGGTAAAAAAGATACGGTTTTTATCAGTTGTTTTTAAATTCAAAACTTGCGCTAAATGCCAAGCTATCGCTTCTCCTTCACGATCTGGATCAGTCGCTAAAAAGACTTCTTTACCTTTAGTTAAACGGAGTAAATCTTGGACTAGTTTTTCTTGTTTCGGAATAATCTTATAATCAGGTAAAAAATCTTTTTCAATATGAATCCCTAAACGGTTTTTACCTTTTAAAGATAAGTCTCTAATATGACCTTTAGAAGAAAGAATTAAAATTTTATTATCAAAATAACTATTAAGAGTTTTAGCTTTGGAAGGGGATTCAACAATAATCACTTGTTTTTTCATTTGTCCTAATTCTCTTTCTATAATTTTAAAATTTTAACGTACTAATTAAATCGAGATCAAAATTAAATTTTTCTTTTTTGTTATTACCTATTTTATGCACTATCATTTCTAATAGTTTATTCTCATCTAAAACATTATTTTTTAATAAAAAATTAGCTTTTTGGGCGATAAGAGGCAATAAGTTTTCTTCTTCTAAATCTTTATCATCTAGTTTAAACATTCTTTTTAAACGGTTTTTATAGTGTTTTTTCAAGTAAGTTAATAAATATTCCACTAAAACCTCTTTAGGTAATAAAGTGGGTTTAATACAGCCAGAAATAGCTAAAGAATAACCTATTTGTGGATCAGTAAAATTATGATATAAAACTCCAGGAGTATCTAATAATTTCATATTATTATTTAAAGTAATCCATTGTAGTCTTTTAGTAACTCCAGGAGTATTCGCTGTTTTAACCGCTTTTCTCTGTGATAAAGCGTTAATTAAAGTGGATTTACCTACATTAGGCACTCCCACAATCATCAATTTTAAAATTTTTTTATGAACCGGAAATTTTTTAATTTTTAAAATAGACTGCATCAAAGGATAAATTTTATTAATATTCAAATTAGTTTTCGCATCAATATTTAAAGTAAATAATTTTTTTTGTTTAAAAAAGTCCACAAAAAGATGGTTTTTATCAACATCCGCTAAAGAGGTTTTATTAAATAAGATTAAAACAGGTTTATTATTAAGAGCCTTTAAGAGGTCAAAATTCATACTAGAAACAGGAATGCGGGCATCTAACACAATTAAAATAAAATCCACAAATTTGATATTCATTTTAATGTCTGTTAAAGTTTTTTTCATATGTCCTGGAAACCATTTAATAACAACCATTATTTTATAACCACTCTTTATCTTTGTTTCTTTCCACGCCCTAAAAAAGATTTTATTTTTTTTCTTCTTTTTCTTGACGTTTGACTTCTTCTTGCAATTCTTTCAAATAATCTTCCAAATCTTGTTCAGAAGTGAAAATAGTTTTACTATAAACCTTATATACTTCCTCGCCAACAATCACTAAAATAGCACAACCTATTTTTTCAAAAATACTTTTATAAAACCTATTGAAAAAGAGTTTTTTAGCCCAATGGAAAGGATTGATTAAATTCAAAGCCCCTGTCACAAAACTAATCGCTTTATTGGTTTTTTTATATTTATCAATATATTTTTTATCCACTAATTTTTGTTTTAAAGTGAAAATACGTCTTAAAGTCATTTTTTTAAACATACGGACCATCTTATTTTCAAACAATTCATCAATCCTTTGTTGCAAGTATTTCATGAAAGTTAAAGATTCATCCAAAGTAATTTCTAAATAAGGGAAAGGCGAATCAGGATAAAATTTATGCGATGTCTCATAAATCAATTTACGTACGCTTTGATATAAAATCATCATAAATTCATCTTTTTTTTCATCCATATTGCTTTTGAATTCTTCTTGCGTATCTTTGATTAATTGATTAATTTCCTCATCAGTTATTTCGTATTTGCTTTTATGAATTTTAGATCTTTTATTAAAATTCTTAATACTAACCAAAATATACAATAACAAAGCAACCACAAAACCAGTAAAAAGACCGATTAGAAAACTGCTAAAAGTAGGCAAATAACTCAATAAATTAAGATTCCAGAACTTCATAAACTCCAAACTCCATTTCCTTTATTTATTTCTTTTTCCTTTGTTAAATCTTTTTTAACAATAAAAATAAGCTTTCATAAATGTTTTTGATATTCATATCAATTATACAGAATTTATCCCTAAATTAAAAGTTTTTGTTTTGCCTAAAGTTTGATTAATATATAAATGAGGAATCCAAAGGACAGTGTTGTTCTGGTCCACCACTAACCATAACTTTTTTCTCTTGGATAAAGGTATTTTTTTATTAATTAGGAATTTGGCTAATTTTTGGCTCCCAAAAGGGAATTTCACCATATCTCCATCTTCTTTTTGTTTTAAAACCAAAGGAAATTTAACCTTTCCTGCGTCATAAAAAAGAGTCGTTTTTTCTTGACAAAAAGATAATAATTTTTTTTCTACACAACCATATAATAAAGGTTTGGTTAAGCGTTCTTCTTCTAAAAGAACCTTTTTTTGCCATAATAATTGATCGTATTGTTTCAGCAAAAACCACTCATTATTTAAATCCCATTCTGCGTTAGGTTTATGACGGTTTTTTAAACCTTTAATAATGTTATTTATTAAAGTAAAATTTTTACTAATCTTTTTATCTTCTAAAGAAGTCAAAAGAATATCTTTTTGTACGGCGATATGTAATAATAAAAAAGCTTCTAAATTCCATACTTCTGATAAAGTTTGTTGACTTAAAAAAAAGCGACTTTGAGAGCGAATGAAATCATGCGCTTCAGCTGTTTGCCAATGGAACTTCTGAATATTTTTTAAAAAATGACGTTCTTCTTTTAAAAGAGGGATCATTTGGTTTCTAATTTTATTACGCGTATAAATGTTTAAACTATTAGTACGATCTTCTAAATAAGGTATTTTTCGCTCCACAGCGTAACGAATAAGTTCTTCTTTAGGTAAATATAAGAAAGGTTTTAAAAAAAAGATATCATCTTCTTGATAAGAAGGTTGAATCCCACTATAACCTAATAAGGAACTACCTCTGATCATTTTTAAAAAAATAGTTTCCGCTAAATCATCTAAATGATGCGCGGTTAAACAATAACTAGTTTCATATTGAACCGCTACTTCTTTTAACCTTTTTTTTCTCAATAAACTCGCTTGGTTCTGAAAATCTTTTTTAGGTAAATTTAATTCAAAATAATGAAAAGGGATTTTTTTAGCTTGACAATAATTAAAGACCAACTCTTTATCTAAAATAGCTTCTTCTCTCATCAAATGATTGAAATGGACCACAATTAAAGGTATTTTTTGATGAAATAAATAATCTAATAACACCATTGAATCAACTCCACCACTAACAGATATAATATAGAGTTTTTCAGCGTTTAAAGGGGTTGATAATTTTAGTTTCACAATCAATCATTCTCGCTATTTCCCGAATTTACATAATTAGTAAAAGTCTCTTTTTCATGTTTTTGTACTTTTGATTTATAAAAAGAAAAAATTTTCCTCCCAAAGAGAAAAAAATTTTCTCATCCTTCATAGAATTTAAAGTTCAAGACACAAATGAGAACGATCACCAATTATTTTTCAACTACCTATAATATAACATAAACCACGACTTTATCAACGTTTATTTGCCAACAAAAACCCTTCTAAATACAAAAAAAGACCTATTAATCAGGTCTTTACATCTATTATTAAAGGTTTAATACCCATCTCCAGGATAATTCAAAAAAGTAAAAAAAGGAAGGAAATAGTAAAGCTAACCAAACTCCTAAAGTAGCTCCTAAAAAGGTTCCTAAAGTAACCCCAAAAGCTCCTTTTTTTAAACCGAAATAACAAACAAAAACAATTACTCCGATAAACATCGCTTTTAAATTAATAGTAGTTTCTTCTGCACCAGTAAGATCTTCATTTTGAACCTTTTTAACTGTAGAATCTTCATAAAAGTTCTTAAAAGTGATTTTTTGTTCTTTATAAACATCTCTCTTCAAATTAGTAGCCATAATTAAAGATATAATAATAACACTCATTAAAATCATTATGAAACGAAAATATTTATTAGTTCTCCATGATTTATTAACAAAATATTTGCGAAAATTAAAGGATATTTTTTCCATTAAAGTCATCTTTTTTCCCATTCCCTTTCCATTATTTGATATTTTTTTTCTTTTGAGACATACGTTTTATAATCGCGTCCACATCAAAACCAAAAACTTTGAGAGTTTCTTTTTTCAACTCTTCCGGCGTATATTCATCATCTGTTTTTTTACTAAAACCAGGCAAATATCTTTCATGAGCCAAAAGTTCAAATTTAGCTCTTTTAAGTAAAGTTTTTCTATTTAAACCAAAAACATCCAAAGCACCTGAAAAAATTAAATTTTTCAATAATTCATCATTTAAAACTTTTTTCAACCGCACTTTAAAATCAAAAAAATCCTTAAAACTTTGTTTTTTTCTTTCTTGAATGATCAAACGACTAATTTCCTCACTAATACCATAAATAATAGTCAACGGCATCAAAACTTGTTGATTAATGTTTTGATAATAACTTTCACTTGTCAAAATATTAGGTTTCATAAAAACAATTTTATCTTGACTTTCTTGAAGTAATTTAGCCGTTTCTGGCGCATTTTTAATGTATTCATTTAACATCACTATATAAAAGGACGTCAAATGATAAGTTTTCAAATAAGCCATCCGATAACTAATTAAAGAATAAGCCACACTATGACTTTTATTAAAACTATAGTTAGAAAATTTCACGATATAATCATAAACTTGTGCGGCTAAAACAGGTGAATGTTTTTTATTTTGCACGCTATTTTTGATAAAATCTTTTTTCAAAGGATCATTATGCAAAGAAGCATTTTTATTTTGAATCATTCTTCTCATCAAAATTTCAGCTTGTCCTAAATCATATCCCGCAAACCTCACCGATATTTCCATCACTTGTTCTTGGAATAAAATCACTCCATAAGTATTTTGCAAAACACGATCCACATCAGGATGAATAAAACGTGTTTGGTTGTTTTTACGGTTCGCACAATATAAATCAAGAAAAGATAAGGGACCAGGACGGTTAAAAGATAAAACAGCGACCAATTCTTCAAAAGTTTGAGGTTTAATTTTTTTTAAAACCATTTTAGCCGAAAAAGATTCCAATTGAAAAATATAATCCGTATTACCAGTTTGTAAAGTATGATACACTTCTTTTTTATCCAAAGGGATATCATGCCACAATAACTTGTCTTTTTGGTTAATTTGTTTTAAAATTTTATCTACTAAAGATAAACTTTTTAAACTCAATAAATCAATTTTCAATAACCCAATTTTAGCTAATTGTTTGCTTTCTAACTGCATTTGATACTTAATAGGTGAATTAGTTTGATGATTTTTTTGAAGAGGGTAAAAATCAAATAATTTATCTTTGCTTAAAATGATGCCCGCTGGATGAATTCCTGTTAGTTTAGGAATTCCTTCCATTTTCAACAACACTTGTTCTTTTTTTTTATCCAAATATTGGTTAAAAAAAGGATTAACTTCTTTTAAACGTATTAAATCTCTGGTTAAAGATTTCACCGTAAAAGTGTTAAAAGTGATGATATTGGCGATATGATCGGAACCGTACTTATCAACGATATATTGAGTTACTACATGAATTTTATCATCCGGAAAATCTAGATCAATATCTGGCAAGGTTTTTCTTTTATAATTTAAAAATCTCTCAAAAAGAAGGTTATATTTTAAAGGATCTACTTCCGTAATCCCTAAACAAAAACACACCAAAGAACCAGAAGAAGAACCTCTGCCGGGACCAACCAAAATATCTTTTTTCCGAGCATATTCCAAAAAATCAGCCACAATTAAAAAATAATCTTCATAACGTAAATCAGCAATAATTTTTAATTCTTTTTCTAATTGTTTTTGGTATTGAGATATAGAATGCAATTTAGTATCTATTTGTTGCTTTTTAATTTTATGTTTTAAAGACATCAAAGTTTTTTCTCGTAAATATTGCAAAGAAGTTTGACCCTTATTATTGTTAAAAAGAGGCAAATGCAATTCTTGAGAAAAAAGCTTGTCATAACGAATAGGTTTAATTAAAGTATCCAAATCAACACAAAAACTTTTATATTTGTTAAAATATGGTCCATATTGAGCACTAAATTCTTTTTTATCTAAAAAATGAAAAGAAAAAGCGCCTAATTCAGAACGATTTTTTTTGGCATCTAACTCCGGATGAGATAATTTCAACAATAATTCATAAGTTTCTCGGTCTTCTTTTTCTAAATAATTAGTTTTATGGACTGGAACCACTGTTAATTCTAATGTCTCCACCAAAGAGAAAAAGTGTTCATCCATCGCAGCTAAACGAATATTTTGCAAAGAAAAACCCACATAAAACAACTTTAAATGAGTTTTAAAAGCGACTAAAAGAGGTTGCATTTTATCAGGAGCGAATAAATCCGCTAACAAAAAATCAATATTAGATAAAATAAAAAAAAGACCTTCTTGTAAATGGCTTATTTCTTCTAAAGTGATAGTTTTATCACGAGTGCGAATAAGATTAGAAATTTGCATCAAATGACGTAAACCTATATCGTTAGAAGCATAAACCAAAAGACCTATTTTTTGTCCTTTAAAAAGATGTTCCAAAGAAACAAAGATTCTAAGACCTACAACAGGTTTAAGGCGGTTTTTTTCACAAACAGAGATAAATTCTACCATACCATATAAATTTTCATCATCACTAAGAGCCACAAAATCATAATTATTTTGAACAGCTTTTTGGACTAGTTTTTCAATAGAATTCACGCTTTTAGTGATGCTGTAAAAACTTTGTAGATAAAAAAGACCTCTCATACTTTAAAACCTCATTTTTAAAATCTTTAACCTTACTTCTTCTATCGATCATCCCAAAAGATTTTAAAATTAATTCAAATTTTTTTTCAATTTTCTTTTATGTTCTTCAGTTTCAAAAAGATTTTTATTTTGTTTCTCAGCTTCTAGTAAAAATAAAGCATACTTCTCTTTTTCTAAATTCATCAATTTTTCCGCAGCAAAATAAAAAGCTTCTAAAAATAAAAGAATCATATTAATCTCTTTTTCTTGCAAGAGAAATTCGAAATCTCCTGTTTGCAGGCATAATTCTAACTGTTCCTGGAAGAGATCGATATTTTGATCTATTTCATGCAGAGTGAACATTTCTGTTACTTTATCGGATAATTTAATAACATAAAACGGGAAAATCTTTTCCAAATTTTGGTTTTTTGCTTGATCGCTACTAATGGTTAAATAATACACAAATAAATCTTTAATATTGTGATATATTTTTTTTTGGTTCATTTAACAATTTCCTTTTTTCCATAAAATGGTGGGATTGAATGAATAAACAATTATAGTATTTGGTTATTATGTTTAAAGTGAGGGAATAAAATAACGTCTCTAATGTTAGGTGTATCAGTAAGGAGCATGACTAAACGGTCAATACCCATTCCCATACCGCCAGTTGGTGGTAAACCATATTCTAAAGCTTCAATGAAATCAACATCCATTTCCCCAGCTTCATCATCGCCCAAATCTTTTTGCATTAACTGTTGTTCAAAACGTTTTTTTTGCTCTATTGGGTCATTTAACTCACTAAAAGCGTTTACTATTTCTTTACCTGCGATAAACAATTCAAAACGATCCGTAAACCTTGGATCTTGCTTATTGTTTTGTGCCAAAGGACTTACTTCAAAAGGATAATGATAAATGAAAGTCGGTTGAATTAAAGTTGGTTCCACAAATTCCTCAAAAAAAGCGGCTATAATATGACCTTTTTGAAAGAAAGGTTCTAAAGGTACTTTATGTTGATGAGCTATTTTTTGCGCTTCTTCCAAAGTCATTTCTTGGTAAAAATCAACCCCTGTTTTTTCTTTGATAATATCAATCATATTGTATTTATGGAAGGTTCCAAAATCAATTTCGTCCCCTTGGTACACAAATTTTAATTGACCTAAAACAGTTTGTGCTACTTCTTTTAAACAAGATTCGGTTAAATCCATCATACCTTGCATATTAGAAAAAGCTAAATAAGCTTCTATAGTAGTAAATTCAGGATTATGCGTAGCATCTACTCCTTCATTACGGAAAATACGACCTATTTCATAAACTGCTTTCATACCACCCACAATTAATTTTTTTAAAGGTATTTCGGTAGCTATTCTTAAATAAAAATCCGAACTTAAAGCGTTATGATGAGTGATAAAAGGTTTAGCGGACGCTCCACCGATAAAAGAATGTAAAATCGGAGTTTCGACTTCTAAAAAATCTCTCTCATCAAAAAATTTTCTCACCGCTTTAATCACTTTAGAACGCGTCACAAAAGTATCCATTGATTGAGGATTAGTAATTAAATCAATATATCTTTTTTTTCTAATTAATTCTTTATCTTTTAAACCTTTATGTTTATCCGGCAAAGCTTTTAAACTTTTGCTTAAATGCACTAAATTATTAGCTTTAATCGTTAATTCATCTGTTTTAGTTTTAAACAAATAACCTTCAATGCCAACAATATCGCCTAAATCAGCGTTTTTATAAATAGTGAAAGATAATGGCGATACTAACTTCATATTCACATAAACTTGCATAGAACTATCAAAATCTTTTAATTGAAAAAAACCCGCTTTACCTTGAAGTCTTTTTAAAACTATTCTACCCGCCACAGCGACATTAATCAAGTTGTTCTCTAATTCGGTTCTATCCAGATGTTTATATTTTTTCCATAAGTCAGAAACGTTATTTTGAACAACAAAATGGTTTTTAAAAGGTTCAACGTCAATTTTTTTTAATTCTTCTATTTTATTTTTTCTAATTACTGTTTGTTCTAATTCTAATGATTTTTCTTCATGATTCATAAATAACCATTGAACCCCTTTTTTTTATTTATTTTTTTAGATATTATTTTTAGAGATAATTCGGTGGAAAGTCAAAACATTCCCCCTTGAAGTAGTTTTATGGGATGATAATATTAACATCTTTTAATTAAAAGAACGGCAATAGAGAGAAAATTACTTTTCATCCGTCCAGAAAAGATGTTAAACTTACCTATTATTTTAACATATTAAAAGAAAAAGATGTCAAAATTAAAACACAATGCTGCCATGTTTTCACAAAGGTAATTTAAAAATTCATCCAGCTTGCTTTTTCCGAAAGATTTATCCTTCTGCTTGCGTCTTCAAAAAGACTAGACCATTTATATTGTATAATAAACATTTTCATTTATACAAAGAAAAAAGAATCTTTTTATTCAAAAGATTCTATGTTAAAAAATAATGTGCATAAGCCATGTTCTGTTCTTGTTTTTGCAAACAAGTGTGATCATTTATCTCTACCTTCGTTATCGAAAATAGCACAAAAACCAACTATAATTCAAAAAACAGGAAACGTCAATTTTCATGTGCCCCTACCATTTTTTTGGGTTGTTAGCTTGAGGAGTTTACCGCGTTTCATTTAATTATTTCTAATTAACTCGTTTCTGTGGCACTTTAAGTTTATTTTCATGAACTTATAAATAAGTTTTTAGAATTTAAACGGTCGTTACTTAAATTAATTTAAGCACCTTAAGTTCTTGTTTTCCTTAAACACAAACACTACATGTCTTTCCTAAACATGTGCTAATATGGACTTTCCTAAGCCTAACATTGTTAAAAACAATATTAAACCTCGATCACCTTCCATTATTTTTTAACATTAATATTTTAACAAATTTTAACGCAATATTCTTGTCTTTTTACAATAATAATCCCAGATTAATGTTTTTTCTGCAACGAAAGGTCTATTTTACCTTTTTCATTGATATTGATACATTTTACCGTTACCATTTGTCCGATATTAACTACATCTTCTACTTTATCAACTCTTTTGTCTGATAATTTGCTGATGTGAAGGAAACCTTCTACTCCAGGTAAAAGTTGAACTATCGCGCCAAAAGAATGACCAGTTTTTTTATCCATTAAAATCTTAGCCACGGTTCCTTCGAAAATTTGACCGACTTCGATGTCCTTTACCAAGTTTAAAATATAATGAGACGTTCTTTCCACTACTTCTAAATCTTGATGCATAATAAATACTCGTCCATCTTGTTCTATATCAATTTTAACATTATCGTTATTTTCAATAATTTGAGAAATTATCTTCCCGCCTGTGCCGATAACATCACGAATTTTACTAGTGTGAATATTAATCACTTTTATTTTCAACGCATAAGGGGATAATTCTTTACGTGATTTAGTGATAGTGTCGTTCATTTTATTTAAAATGTGCAGACGACCTAAACGCGCTTTTTCCAAAGCGGTTTTTAAAATATCTAAACCGATAGATTCGATTTTAATATCCATTTGTAAAGCCGTAATACCTTTTGCGGTTCCAGCGACTTTAAAATCCATATCGCCTTTTTGGTCCTCTAAACCTTGAATATCGCTTAAAATAACGTGTTCATCTGGGTTATCGTAAAACAATCCCATCGCGATGCCTGCTACAGCGCTTTTTAAAGGCACACCGGCATCCATTAAAGCCATAGAAGAGGAACAAATGGTTGCTTGGGAAGAAGAACCGTTAGATTCTAAAATTTCAGATACTACGCGGATGCTGTAAGGAAAATCTTCTTCTGAAGGTAAGACATGTAATAATGCTTTTTCCGCCAACATCCCATGACCTATTTCTCGACGTGAAGGAGACATATATCTTCCTACCGAACCAACAGAAAAAGCGGGAAAATTGTAATGCAACATAAAACGTTTTTTAGCGTCTTCTGTTAAATCATCAATCGTTTTACCTTCGCTTAAAGAGCCTAACGTTACTACCGCTAAACTTTGCGTTTCACCACGAGTAAAAACGGCAGATCCGTGCGTTCTTGGTAATAAACCGACTTGATTTTCAATAGTTCTGATTTCATCAATTTCTCTTCCATCAGTTCTTTTTTTCTCATGAATAATCATTTTACGAATTTCTTGCGTTAATAAGTCGTCAAAAATAGCTTCTATTTCAGCTAAATATTTTTTTTGTTGCTCCGTATCAAGAACTGTGATTTCCTCAACCGTTTTGAAAAAATTCTTTTGTTTATATTCTGCCATCATTTCGTCTTTTAACAATTGAAGATTTTGCGATAAGACATTTTTTTGTTTTTTTTGCTGATTATTTTCTTGTAAGATGGCGATGATAGCTGAACGATATTTTTCATCTATTTCTTGGAATAAAGAAGGGTTAGTTTCTGGAACGTTTAAAGCGATTTTTTCTTTACCAATTTGTTGACGAATTTCCTCTTGGAAAGTACACATTTTTTTAATCACTTCGTGACCAAATAACATGGCTTCTAATAATTCTTCTTCAGGCGTTTCTTTCGCTACTGCTTCAATCATATTCAAACTATCTTTAGTGCCTGAAAGGGTTAATAAAAAATCCGACATTTCTTTTTGTTTTAAATTAGGGTTAATAACCATTTCGCCTTTGATCTTCCCGATAGAAACAGCTGAAACTGCTTCCACGAAAGGAATATCAGACACTAATAAAGCCAAAGAACTACCAAAAAGAGCGAAATTTTCGTTATTACAATTATGATCGTTACTTAAAACAGTATTAATAATTTGAATTTCTTTTTTTAACTTTTTATCAAATAAAGGTCTTAAAGCTCTGTCGATTAAACGGGAGTTTAAAACTTCAAAATCAGTCGATCTACCTTCTCTTTTGGTAAAACTGCCTGGTATTTTCCCAGCTGAATACAGTTTTTCTTGATAAATCACCATCAACGGAAAATAATTTAAAGTTGTGTCTTGCGCGCTAGAAACTGCAACACTCAAAATAACAGTATCTTTATAACGTACCATAACAGATCCGTTCGCTTGTTTAGCAAATTTATTTATTTCCACAGTTAATGAATTATTTTCAAAAGTAGTTTCAAACACTTGTTGAGTCATTAAAAAAATTCTCCTTTTTTCATTTATATAACTTTTTTCTTATTTTTTTAACCAAAACCACTTTTGAAAATAAAAATTAACTTAATATTTATTCGTACATAATAAAAAAAAGACCTTTTTGCATTGATCTTGATATAGTTTGGCGCCTACGCTAGGGCTCGAACCTAGGACCTCCTGATTAACAGTCAGATGCTCTACCAACTGAGCTACATAGGCATTATTATTTTTTTATGAACCTTAATCACCTACTGATTACAAGTTAGTTGCTCTACCTATTGAGCTATTTTGGCTTTAAAATTGTGATTGTAAAATTGGTAGAGGATGA
>NZ_JABUOH010000051.1 GCF_013391955.1 Candidatus Phytoplasma pruni | reverse complement strand
CAAAAAAGAGATCTTTAGCAACATTTTTTTGGTTAAAAGCTTATTTCATCTTGACGAATTAACATCTAATCAAGTTTTTCAAAGTTTTAAAGGCAATAAAAAAAGAAGCCTTTATTTCAATTCTTAAAGAGAATCATCCTCTTTTAGGTCTTAAACACAAATATATCCATTTCCATCATATAAAAAAATTTAAAAAAAAGTAAATTTAAAAGTTGACTTTTAATTTTAAAAGTTTATAATATAAACATAAATATAAACTTTTAAAAATGTAAAAAAAGCAATTAAAAGTTGATATTTATAATAGATTATATAAAAATTGTTTTTCGTAACAAATTCAACCAAAAGGGTTGATTAACGGAGGATGAAGGATATTAACTTATTACTAAATCTTTTAAAATTACGATATAGAGGAATGTTTGTTTAATTATATGTTTTATTTGTTAAAATAGAAAAGATAAATATCAAAAGAATGATATCTCTAAAATAAAACCATAATTGAAGAAATATTTATCTATATATCATAATTAAGACTTGAATAAATATTGTAGTTCGCATTATGAATTAAACAATTAAAACAATAAATCAAAAACATTCAATATTTAATGTTAAAATAAAAAAAATTTTATTATTGATTTATCATGAAATATATAACATTATTTATAAATTTAAATGAAAATTTAAAAAGAGGTAATTTTCCCATGCAACAAAAAGAAAATGTTGTTTTTAGACAAATAAGAGAACAAGCGCTTGCGGCTAATCAAGTTAGAACACTTGACACTGCAACTAAAAAAGGTGTTGCTGTAAAAACAATGATATTATTGTTAACAGTTTTTGTATCAGGTATATTGCATTTTTCCTTAGTTTCTCTTATCGCTTCAGGTTATCCAAGACTTAAAGCTCAATTATTATATTCTTCCATCGGTGTCGCTTCCACGTTAGGTTTTGTATCTATGATGGTTAGTATTTTTGCCGGCGAAATGAATCAAAAACCTTTTGCTATTATGTATGCCGTTTCTGAAGGTATATTGATTAGTGGTGTTTTTGGTTTGATCTCAGTATTAAATGGTGCTTATAGCGCGATCATTTTAATATTAGCTACTGCAGTTGTTGGTACTTTGGCTGTTTTCTTGATTATGCATTTTTTATATTATCAAGGTATTTTAAAAGTTAATAATAAATTTAGAATGGCTGTTTTAGTTAGTTCTATAGTTATTATCGCTTTTTTAATGATTAATATGCTGGTAAGTATTATGGGTGGTCCAAATTTTTTAGACAAACACATCGCTCAATTAGCTATTAGTGGAGTATTATTAGTTTTAGGATCTGCTTTCTTAGCGATAGATTTTGACAACGCTGAACAAATCATGCAATTTGATATTTCTAAAAAATACGAATGGTCTTTAGCTTTCGCTTTCTTAACAACTTTAATATTAATTTTTGAACAAATAGCGAGAATTTTAATTCTTACTATGTTAGAAAAAGAATAATGCAATCATTTGTATTTCATACCCCAATAAGATTATAAATTCGTTTTTACCAGTATTTGGTTGAATTAACAAAGCCAATACGAGATAGAATCAAACATAAAAGAATTTGATGCTTTTATGTTTGATTATTTATAAAAGTCATTACCAAATGATGTGATTAATAAGTTTTTAGGATCAATTAATAATCTTAATAACTTATAATTACATCTTATTTTTTTACTTATAATCTTGATCAAAGTGATTTATAGGGAAAAAGCATATCCAACCTTTTTAATATTTTTTTGCCAAAAAATCAAAATTTATGGTGTAAAGATGTTATCAGACAAAATTAAAAATTTACCTAATGAGCCGGGATGTTATTTGTTTCAGAACGAAAAACAAGAAGTGATTTATGTAGGTAAAGCGAAAAATTTAAAAAACCGGGTGAAAAGTTATTTTACCGGCTCTCATAATAAAAAAACTGGTGTTTTAGTTTTAGAAATTGTTGATTTTTCGTATATTTTAACTAATAACGAATTAGAAGCCTTAATTTTAGAAGCTAATTTAATTAAAAGCTATTCGCCCAAATATAATTTTAAATTAATGGACGATAAAACTTATCCTTATATTGAAATTACTAACGAAAAACACCCTCGTTTGATTATCTCTCGTTATAAAAATGTTCCTCCGGGAAAAAGGTTATTTGGCCCTTATCCTAATTCAGAAAGTTTAAAAGAAACAGTTAAGTTGCTGCATAAAGTTTATCCTTTAAGAAGATGTCAACCTATCGGCAAAAAACCTTGTTTTTATTATCATATTAACCAATGTTTAGGGCCTTGCGCTCAAAAAGAAGTCGATTATGTACCTAACATCAATTTAATAGTTAAATTTTTAGAAGGCAATAATAAAGAAATTTTTAAACAAATCAAAACTTCTATGGAAGAAGCTAGCTCTCGACTAGAATTTGAAAAAGCTATCGAATATAGGGATCTTTTATTTAATTTAAATAAAATAGTGGAAAAACAATTTATCAATGATAATAAATTAAAAAGTTGCGACATCGTTGCTTTTTATTATAATGAAGATGATATATCTTTATATATTTTAAGAATGCATCGTGGCAATGTTTTTGATAACCATCAAATAGTGTTTAATTATGTAGGCAATGTGGTGGAAAATATAGTGACTTATTTATATTTATATTATCAAGAACAAATTATTCCCGAAGAAATTATTTTAGGCAAAGAAATGGCGTTGGATAAACCTAATATTCAAAACATTTTACAAGCTAAAATACGTATTGTTTCGAAAAAAAATCAAGGTGATTTATACGCTTTATCTTTAAAAAACGCTCAAGAAAATTTATTGAAGTACAATTTAGTCCATAAATCTAAATTCGAAATTATGCAAGAATCATTAGATGAATTGTCCCATATTTTTGATAAAAAGATTGATTATATCGAAGCTTTTGATAATTCACAATTATTCGGACAATCTTTTGTGACCGCTATGATCGTGTTTAAAGAATTTAAATTTAATAAAAAATTTTATCGTAAATTTACGGTAGAAAAAGAATATCAAAACGAATATGATGCTTTCCAGCATGTTTTAATCAGACATTATCAAAGGTTTTTACAAATGGGCGTGCAAATGCCGGATTTGATTTTAGTAGATGGTGGTAAAATTCAATTCAATGCTTGTAAACAAGCCCTAGATTACTTAAAATTAGATATTAAACTAGGAGCTTTGAAAAAAAATAATAAACACCAACTAACTGAATTACTTTTAGAAGATAAAACCATTGTTTTAGATAAAAACAGCCATTTATACCGTTTTTTATTAAGAATAAGTGATGAAGTGCACCGTTTTACTCTTAATTTTCATCTTCAATTGAAAAAAAAGGAAGATAAAAATAGCTTGTTAACTGATATAAAAGGTTTAGGCATAAAAAGGTATCAAACTTTATTAAAACATTTTAAAGATATTGAAGATATTAAAAATGCTTCTTGTCAAGATTTTCAAAAATTAAATATCCCTTGTAGTGTTTTAGAACAAATCAAAAAGAAATATTCTTAAATGGGAGAATAAATCAAAAAATATTCTGCATTTGAAAAAAATATTTTTCTCAAATAGAAAGGCTTTAAAACTATATTTATGTCTAATAATAATACAATCATTAAAATTAGAGGCGCCCGCGTGCATAACCTTAAAAATATTAATTTAGATATTCCTAAATTTAAATTTATCGTTATTACCGGCGTTTCTGGTTCAGGTAAATCATCTTTAGCTTTTGATACTTTATATCAAGAAGGTAAAAGAAGGTATATGGAATCTTTAAGCGTGTATTCTCGTCAATTTTTAGGTAATTTTGAAAAACCTGATGTGGATCAAATTGAAGGATTAAGTCCGGCTATTAGTATTGATCAAAAAACTATTTCTCACAATCCTCGTTCTACTGTTGGTACTATTACAGAAATTTATGATTATTTAAGAGTTATTTACGCTCATATTTCCGTCCCTTATAATCCTCATACTGATCAACCTATTCAAATTCAAACGACTGAACAAATTGTTCAACAAATTGCGCAATTAGCATTGGATAGTAAAATCGTGATAATGGCTCCTATAGTGGAACAAAAAAAAGGTAACCACCAAAAGCTTTTTAAACGTTTGATTAAAGATGGTTTTACCAGAGTGATGGTAGATCAAAAAATCCTTTCTTTGGATGAAATTCCTCTTTTGAATAAAAACGAAAAACATGATATTAACGTTATTATTGATCGTTTAAAAATACAAGATCAGATAGAAAGTAGATTAAACGATTCTTTAGATTTATCTTTAGCTTTAGTTAAAGAAAAAGTCTTTGTTTGGTTAAATGATCAAGAAATGTTAAAATTTCATCTTAATTATAGTAATGATGATCTTGATTTTACCATTCCAGAAAGAGATATGAGGTTATTTTCTTTTAACTCTTCTTTAGGCGCTTGTGAAACTTGTAAAGGTTTAGGGATGAGAAATAAATTTGACCAAAAACGCTTATTTGATTTTAATAAATCTCTGAATCAAGGCGGTTTTATTCTTTACCAACAACGCCGTGATTTTTACAATAAAATGCAAGATTTAGAACAATTTTGTGCTTACAATCAAATTGATATGAATATTCCTTTAAAAGATTTAGAACCTGCATTATTAGACATCTTATTATACGGCAAAGCCGATCTTAATAATGATCAACACGAACAACCGGAAATGACAATGGGCGTGATTACTATTTTAGAGTATTATTATGATAAATTATCTCAAAACGAAAGCGTGATGAGTTGGTTTAAAAAATTTCTGATTGAAGAAACTTGTCCGCATTGTTTAGGGGCCAGAATCAATAAAGCCGCTTTAACTTTCAAAATCAATCATAAAAACATTTATGAATTGACGCAAATGTCGATCGAAGAATTAGCTCATTTTATCAATCATCTAGATTTATCACCAGAAGAACAAAAAATTACGGCTTTACCATTGGAAGAAATTTCTCAAAGATTATCTTTTTTACAAGATATCGGTTTGAGTTATTTAACTTTAGAACGTAAAGGCAGCACTTTATCAGGCGGAGAATCGCAAAGAATTCGTTTAGCTACTCAAATTGGTTCTAAATTATCAGGTGTTTTATACGTTTTAGATGAACCTTCCATTGGTTTACATCAAAAAGATAATGATAATTTAATCGTTGCTTTAAAAAAAATGACTGCTTTAGGTAATACGCTTTTAGTGGTAGAACATGATAAAGATACGATGTTAGCGTCTGATTATTTAATTGATATTGGTCCTTTAGCGGGTCGTTATGGCGGAGAGGTCGTTGCTTTTGGCACTCCTTCTGAAGTGATGGCGAATCCAAACAGTTTAACGGGTCAATATTTATCCAACCAAAAAAATATCTCCTATCCGCAACAAAGACGCGCCATTAATGCTCAAAAAATGGTTCATGTGACCAACGCTTCTGAAAATAATTTAAAAAAGATTAACGTTGCTTTTCCTTTAGGTGTTTTTAACGTGGTAACGGGTGTTTCAGGGTCCGGCAAATCCACTTTAGTGAACAACGTTTTATTGCAAAATTTAAAAAATAAAAAAAAGCGTTTATCAAAAGATAAAAACAATGTTAATATGGTAGATGACCAAGGATACATTCGTAGAATAGTGGAAATTTCTCAATCTCCTATTGGTAAAACCCCAAGGAGCAATCCGGCGACTTATACGGGTCTTTTTGATAAAATAAGAGAATTATACGCTCAAACTAATGAAGCCAAAACTAGAGGATATCAAAAAGGACGTTTTTCCTTTAATGTTAAAGGAGGTCGTTGTGAACGTTGTTATGGCGATGGGATTAGAAAAATTTCTATGAATTTCTTACCTGATGTTTTTGTTACATGTGATGAATGTCATGGTAGTCGTTTCAGAAAAGACACTTTAACTATTAAATATAAAGGCAAAAATATCGCTGATGTGTTAAATATGACAGTTGATGAAGCTTTAGTCTTTTTCGATAACCATAAAAGAATCAAAGAACATATCCAATTTTTAAAAGATGTTGGTTTGGGTTATTTACAGTTAGGACAAAGTTCCACTACTCTTTCTGGAGGAGAATCCCAAAGAATTAAACTAGCTAGCGAGTTATATAAACAAATTACTCCGGATACTTTATATATATTAGATGAACCGACTACAGGTCTACATTTTGAAGATATCAAACAATTAATCCAAGTTCTGCACCGTATTACAGATAAAAAAGCGACTTTAGTGGTAATTGAACATAATTTAGATGTTATTAAAAACGCCGATTATGTGATTGATTTAGGTCCTGGCGGGGGAGTTCATGGCGGCAATATAGTAGCTCAAGGAACACCAGAAGAAGTGAGCCAGAATACTAAGAGTTATACGGGACATTATTTAAACCAAATCTTAAAGATAAAATCATAGATGATAAAGGTAAAGGAAAATGGCTTTTAAATTAAAAACTTTATATAAACCTAGCGGAGACCAACCTAAAGCTATCGAACAATTGTTATCTAATTTAGATAAAGGTCATAAAGAACAGATTGTCATTGGCGCTACAGGGACAGGTAAAACTTTTACTATATCTAATATTATCCATCAATTAAATAAAAAAACTTTGATTATAGTTCATAATAAAACCTTAGCTGGACAATTATTTAACGAATTAAAAACCATGTTTCCTGATAATAAAGTAGAATATTTTATTTCTTATTTCGATTATTATCAACCAGAAGCTTATGTCGTCCGTAATGACACTTATATTGAAAAAGATTCTTTAATTAATGATGAAATAGATAAAATGCGTCATAGTGCTATTAATTCTTTAATCAATCATGACGATGTAATCGTGGTTTCCTCTGTTTCTTGTATTTATGGTGTAGGTGATATTGAGAATTACAAAAAGTCGATTCTTTATTTAGAAAAAGGGATGAAATATCTTTTAAAAGAATTGGTTAATCAATTAGTCGGCTTGAATTACCAAAGAAATGATTACTCTTTTAAAAGAGGTACTTTTCGGTTGAGAGGAGATATGATAGATATCGTTCCTTCTTCTGATACCACACAAGGGATCAGAATTATTTTTTGGGATGATGAAGTGGAAGAGATTAAACTATTTAACACTATTGATGGTGTTATTTTGGCTAATTTAGAAGATATCACTATTTTTCCTGCTTCTCTTTATGCTACCGATAAAGAAAAATTAGAAGAATCTATTTTGCGTATTCAACAAGAATTAACCGAACAAATAGCTTTTTTCAAAGATAAAAACCAACTAGTAGAAGCACAAAAAATAGAAATGAAAACTAAATATGATTTAGAAATGTTGCAAGAATTGGGTTATTGTAATGGTATTGAAAATTATTCTAGACATTTATCTTTGAAAGCAGCAGGCGAAACACCTACTACTTTGATCGATTATTTTGGGGATGATTTTTTAACTATTATTGATGAATCTCACGTGACCGTTTCTCAAATCAGAGGAATGTATGAAGGCGATTTTTCCAGAAAAAATAATTTAGTTCAATATGGTTTCCGTTTGCCGAGTGCTTTAGATAACAGACCGCTGAGATTCCCTGAATTTGAAAAAAAAATGGATAAAATAATTTATTTATCCGCTACTCCGGGTGATTATGAATTAAATAAAAATTTACCTATTGTGGAGCAAATTATTCGCCCTACTTTTGTACTAGACCCTATTATTGAAGTTCGTCCCACTAAAAACCAAATTGAAAATTTATATTTTGAAATTAAAAAAAGAGCGGAAAAGAACGAAAGAACTTTAGTGTCCACTATCACTATTAAGATGAGCGAAGATTTAACTAGTTATTTAAAAGATTTAGGCATCAAAGTGGCTTATTTACATAGTGAAATCAAATCTTTAGAAAGATTAGTTATTTTGGAAGATTTAATGATCGGTACTTATGATTGTTTAATTGGAGTTAATTTATTAAGAGAAGGTTTGGATTTGCCAGTGGTTTCGTTAGTGGCTATTTTAGACGCTGATAAACAAGGTTTTTTAAGAAATAAAAGAAGTCTGATTCAAACTATCGGTAGAGCGGCACGTAATATCAACGGTAAAGCCATTCTTTATGGCGATGTGATTACTGACGCTATGCGAGAAGCGATAGAAGAAACACAACGTCGTAGAACTCTTCAAGAGGAATATAACCGTGTCCATCATGTTCAACCAACTCCTATTATTAAAACTATTGTCAAAAAAACTATTATGGATAAGCAAAAAGTTCAAAAAGAAGAAGCTTCTTTATTAGCTTCTGGTAAAAACCAAAAAAATAAGCAAGATTTAAAACAACTGCAAAAGTCCATGAAAGAAGCTGCTAAACAGTTAAATTTCGAACAAGCTGTTATTTATAGAGATTTAATCAAAAACATTAAAAAATCTTAATCTTTATAGTATAAAAAAAAGATCCTCTTGGGGATCTTTTTTTATTGGGATTAATTATTGGTTTTTATTGTGAATATCTTTAGTTGGGCAAGTTCAATTCTATATTTCTCTTTTTTAATTCTTCCAATAATTCGTCTTTAGTCAGAAAATATTGTTTTTTCTGGGTATAAATTTCATAAATCGTAGGTATTAAAAATTCTTTGTCTTTGATGATTTCTACGGCTTTTTGATAAGCTTCTTTTTCAACTTTTGCAATATATTCTTTTTGTTGAATTGATAAATATCTAAACGTTTTAAGATTCAAATCTTTAGCTGTGATATTTTCTTTAAATTTATTATATTCATTAAAATACAACAATTCTAAAGCTTTTTTTCTAACAGTGGCCAAATCACTAGGACTCGCTTGAGGCTTTATTTGATGATATTGTGTTTGCAACCACTCTTCGCCCACTAAGCCGCCATAATAAAAAGCCATTAATTCTTTTATTTTTTCAACTTTTTGTTTTGCAGTTAACTCACCCATTTTCGTGGAAAAATAGTCACACCCTCCCCCTCCTGTTTCAAAAACAACTATTCTCCATAAGTCCCAATATTTAGAGGATAAAGCGATTATCGCGTGCCCCGCTTCATGATGTGTGGAAGTGAATCTTTTCATAATAGGGTTATGAACAGGTTTTATAACTTCTTTAATAGAAAAAAGGTCAAAATGATCAACAATATGTTGGATATTTTTGAAAATATAATTGCCAAAAAAATCTCTTTTTAATCCGTTTTTAATTAAATGATCTTTTAATTGTTCAAAATCTTCTTTATTATAAAAACCTTGTTGGCTTGTTAATTGAGCCAATTTAATACGATATTTTTCTAAAAGATCGAAATCTTCGTGATAAAATAAACCTTGTTGTTGGTATTTTTCCAATTCAACAAAAACAATATAAAGCGCTTGCGTGTATTTAATCATTTCTCGCGTATCCGCTTCCAGAGGGTTTTTCAGAACCAAATAATCATTAATATCGATATTATGAAAATTAAATGGCAGTGGGGTCAATAATTCTTCAATACAAATGATATCATAATATCTAATCACATAGTTTATATCCGATTCGTAGTTCCAAAACCTATATTTTTTTTTCAGTAATTGAAATTCTTTTTTAGTGTAATGTTTTTGTTCTTTGCGAAGATTTTGTAGTGTTTTTTGGTCTTTTTGGTGATTTTCGAAATCTGCATCATTTCTAAAAACTCCCTCTCCTTTATAAATTTTTAATGTGACAGATAAACTATGAAGAATATATGTATAATCCATTATTTTTTCTAAATCAATTTGTTTGTTATTTTCCATTTTAAACAGTTGTTCTCTTTCTTATAAGTTATATAATATTTAGTCTACAATTTTGTAGCGCTTTATTCGAAAAAAACCTTTTTAAATATTTATATTATGTTTTTCCAATCCTTTTAACAATTCATCTTTAGTAAGAAATGGTTTGTTATTTTTTACGTAAATATCATGAATTAGTGGCAATAAAAAGGCTTTTTCTTTGATTATTTCTACAGCTTTTTGATAAGCCTCTTTTTCAACTTTTTCTATATATTCTTTTTGCTCCTTATTTAAAGAGGCAAAAGTTTTAATGTTAAAATCTTTAGCTTTGATTTCTTCTTTAAATTGATTATATTCACGATAATATAATAATCGTAAAGCTCTGTTTCTAATGGATTTCAGATCGCCAGAACTAGCTTTGGGTTTGATTTGATGATATTTTTTTTTTAACCATTCCTCGCCCACTAAACCGCCATAAGATAAAGCCATGTTTTCTTTGATTTTTTCAACTTTTTGTTTTGTTGTTGATGGAACTTGGAACGAATAGGTCCAACTACAGTATCCTCCTCCGTTAGGATAAGCTCTTATGTGTTTAAAATCTAAATATTGAGCAAACAAAGCTATTATAGCATGTCCCGCTTCATGATAAATAGTTATTACAGACTGCATAAGAGGTTTTTCAATAGGGATGATTAATTCTTCAATATCAAAATCATTCCCTTTTTCAATAACTTGATTGAGCACTTTCATAATGTAACGGCTGAAAATATCTTTTTTTAAATTAACATTTTGTAAGTTTTTTTCTAAATTTTGAAAATCTTTTTTACTTAAAAAACCATTTTTTTTAGTTATTTGTTGTAATTTTTTTTGATATTTTTGAAACATTTTAAAAGCCTTTTGATAAAAAAAGCTTTGTTTTTGGTATTTATCGAATTCATTGGAGACAATATACAATATTTGAGTATAACGAATCTTTTCTTGAACCTCTTTATCAAGTGGTTTTTCTGATGTTAAATATTCATTGATATCAACATCATTTAAATTAACAATCAACGGAGTTAATAATTCTTCCACTGTGAAATCTTCACAACTTTGAATAATTTTTTGAATTTTAGTTCTTTCATAATGATTTTTGGTATTTTGTTTTAAATATTCAAAATCTTGTTTTGAATAAGGTCCTTTTTCTTGAATTAATTTTTTCAGTTTAGCTTGGTATTCTTCAAACAGTTGAAGGTGATCTGTGTGGTTAAACCAATAATTTTCTTTATAATGGGTGAACCAATACAATAAATAAGGAAGGACAAGAGCAAACGCTCTTGTGTTGTCTAATTTTATATCTGTTGTTTTTTCCATATTTTTTTTGCCTTTTTAAATATTTATATTATGTTTTTCCAATCCTTTTAACAATTCCTCTTTAGTAAGAAATGGTTTATTATTATTTATGTAAATATCATGAATTAGCGGCATTAAAAAGGCTTTTTCTTTGATGATTTCTACGGCTGTTTGATAAGCTTCTTTTTCTACTTGTTCTATATAGCCTGTTTGTTCCTTAGTCAGTTGTTTCCAAGACCTAATTTTAAAATCTTTAGTTTTGATATTTTCTTTTATTTTTTTATATTCTTGATAATATAATAATTTTAAAGCACCTTCTCTTAAGAATTTTAAATCACCAGAACTAGCTTGGGGTTTGATTTGGTGATATTGTTTTTGCAGCCATTCTTCAGCCACTAAACCGCCATAATCAAACACCATTTTTTCTTTAATTTTTTCAATTTTTTGTTTTGTTGTTAATCGCCCTTCGAACGGATAGACGAATTCACAATATCCTCCTCCGTTAGGATAAACTCTTATGTACTTCAAATTTAAATATTGAGCAAATAAAGCTATTATAGCGTGTCCTGTTTCATGATAGAGAGTTTTTTCATAGTGAGTAAACGGTTTTTCTATAGGGATGATTAATGTTTCAATATCAAAATCATCCCATTTTCTAATAACGTCGGCAATTACTTTTATAATGTAATGGCTGAAAATATCTTTTTTTAAATTAACATTTTGCAAGGTTTTTTCTAAATTTTGAAAATCTTTTTTACTTAAAAAACCTTGTTTTTTAGTTATTTGTTGTAATTTTTTTTGATATGTTTTAAATATTTTAAAATCATTTTGATCAAAAAAACCTTGTTTTTGGTATTTATCATATTCATTTGAGGTTATAGACAACGTTTTAGCATAACGAATCATGTCTTGAACCTCTTTATCGATTGGTTTTTCTGATGTTAAATAATCCTTGATATCAACATCATTTAAATTAACAACCAACGGAGTTAATAATTCTTCCACTGTGAAATCTTCACAACTTTGAATAACTTTTTGAATTTTGGTTCTTTCATAATAATTTTTGGTATTTTGTTTTAAATATTCAAAATCTTGTTTAGAATAAGGACCTTTTTCTTGGATTAATTTTTTCAATTTAGCTTGGTATTCTTCAAACAGTTGAAGGTGTTGTAAGTTGATGAACCAATAATTTTCTTTATAATGGGCGAACCAATACAATAAATAAGGAAGGACAAGAAAAAACGCTCTTGTATTTTCTAATTTTATATCTCTTGTTTTTTCCATACTTGTCCCTCTTTTTTATTTTGAGTTTTTTCATTTGCAAGTCTATTTTGAAATTCAATTATGTCCAAAATATTTTTTTATTTAAAACATGTTGTTAATAATTTTTTGAATTGTTTTTTAAAAGTATTTTTAATTTCTTTTTATCTGAATAAGGCGTACCTTTATCTTTTCTTGTGTTTGCGTTAGGCCATCTTGGTTCACCTTTTGGTCTAGGTCCTTTTCTTCCTAACGCTTCTTCTAAAACTTGAGCAAAAGTTTCTTCTTTGTCCTCTTTTGTCAACACACCTTCCTTTAATAAACGTTTTAATTCTTCGGCTTGCGCGGTTCTGCCTAATTTTTGTAACATGTCGATTAAAGCATTGCCTAATTTTTCTAAAGTTTCTAGGGAATATAATTTATTTAATACCAGTTCTAAAAGTGGTAAAAAACCTGATTTTTCTAAACGTTGTAAAACTTGAGGGAATAATTCACTTAAATGTTCTAAAGCAGCTTTTAAACCGAATTTTTTGACATAATATAAAAATTCATCTAATTGACCGGACTCTTCCAACGCTTTTAGCAAAGCTTCCATTAATTGTTCTTCTGCTGTTTTATTATCTAAACGAGTGTTTTTATTGTACAAATAATATTCTTCATCCCATAAGCCATCCGTCATGCCGGATGAAGGTTGCCAATCATCATTATTTTCATAAGAAGGTCTTTATTTTCATAAGAAGGTCTTTGTGGCGTCCAATAAGGAAGTTGACCATCATCTTGATAAGGTTTATCAACTAATAAAGATTCTTCTTCTAAAGAGAACGGCGCTTCCATTTCCATCATCATAGCGTGGAGATGCGTTTTAGTAGAAAAGAATAAAAAAAGAGGTAAAAGTAAAGTCATCACAACGAGTTTAAATAAATTTTTAAAATTTAAACATGTTTTATTAACCATAAAACTCCTTTATTTTAATTAAATTTTGTCTATCTTTTTTTATATATCGCAAAATGTCATAAATGTCCATTTCAACCACTCTCCTTTAAAAAACCGTCTAAATTTTTTTCAGCCAGAATATAAGTGATATAGTAAGATTTTTATAACACGGTTTCATTCATTATAACACAAAAAAATAAGTTTATAGTATAAAAAAAAGATCCTCTTGGGGGATCTTTTTATCACTCAATCGTTATATTATGTTTGGCTAATTCTTTTAATAATTTAGCTTTAGTGAGCGAAGGTTTATTGTTTTGAATGTATATCTCATAAATCATATTTAATAAAAATTCTTTTTCTTTGATGATTTCTACGGCTTTTTGATAAGCCTCTTTTTCAACTTGTTCTATATATTCTTTTTGGTCTTGAGTCAGTTGCTTCCAAAACCTAATTTTAAAATCTTTAACTCTGATTTTAACTTTAAATTTTTTAAATTCACGATAATATAACAATTGTAAAGCGCCGTTTTTGACCAAATTCAAATCACCAGTACTAGCTTGGGGTTTGATTTGATGATATTGTTTTTGCAACCATTCTTCAGCCACTAAACCGCCATAAGAAGAAGCCATTAATTCTTTAATTTTAGTTATTTTTTGTTGCGGCTTTAATGTGCCTTTGGTTTTACTAATATAACTACAATAACCCCCACCTGTGGGATGTATTTTAATACTCTTGAATTCCCAATATTGAGAAAATAAGTCCATAATCGCGTGTCCTGCTTCATGATAAATCGTGACAAAGCGGTAAGTTAACGGTTTCACTAGAGGGATAATTAATATTTCCACGGAAATAAAATATAATTGATCGATAATAGTTTGGATTGCTTCATGAACGTAATTGCCGAAAAAATCTTTTTTTAAATTAATCGCTTGTAAGTTTTTTTCTAAATTTTGAAACTCTGTTTTACCATAAAAACCATGTTTTTCCGTCATGGTTTGTAATTTTTTTTGATATTTTTCAAAACTTTTGATTTGACTATCAAAATAAAAGCCTTGTTTTTTGGTAGTTGTTAAATTCATTTAAGACTAAATACAGCGTGTGAACGTATTGAACCATGTTTGTAGTGGTTTGATCTAAGGGTTTATTTTGTGGCGTGAGATAATCTGGAAGAGAAATATTTTTTAAATTAAAAACTAAAGGAGTCAATAATTCATCCAAGGAAAGATGATCAAAATTTTGAATCACATTTTGGCATGTTTCTGTTGGAAAGGTAGGATCTTTTTGATGATTGTTTTGTAAATTTTGCCAATCTTGTTTAGTGTAAAACCCTTGTTCTTGGATTAATTTTTTCAACTTTTCTTGTTGTTTTTCAAAATATTGAAAATAATCTTTTGTAGGGAATTTCCCTTTCTTTTTATAGGTGGCGAGATGTTTGTGCAAATAATCAACTTGATAAAGATAATCTATTTTATCTTTTAATGAAATTACTTTTTTTCTTTCCATTGGCTGCTCTTTTTCTTTTTTAAGTTTTTAACGAAAAAATTATCTTACTTCTGATATTATCCACATTATATAACAAATCAATTTCAAAAGCAACTGTTTGGGAGATAAAAAAAAGACCCTCCAAGAGAGTCTTTTTTTTCGTTTGAGCTGCTGTTTATTATGACGGATATAATACTATTGTAAGTTTGTAAGAAGATATTCCGTCATAAAAACTTTGGACAATATTAATCTTTTTTTCATTGGATTAATATCTTTTTATGTTGCGTTCGACTCCACATTAAAGTGTATATCGAACATGAAAGGAGAAAAAAATGGTTTTTAAAAATGTTTTTCAAAAAGACCATTATTATTTCATCACACTCTACACTGTAAAAAAATGCAAAGAATGAATAATTATATTATACAACAATATTTAAAAATATTAACACAAAAATTAAAAAAAGGCTGCAATAAGGCCTTTTTTGCTTTTTAAGAGCTTATTTTTATTATCTTTTGGCGACAATGCTCTTATATATTATGGTCTAAAGTGGGAGAAAAAGAGTGATCTTTATGTCTTTTAATTTTTTTTGAGAACAGGTTCCGTTTTTGCTTTAAATTTAGCTCATCTGTATTTTTTGATCAATGATTGCGATCATTTATTTCAAAACTAATTCTCCCTACTTTAATTTCGATAATTTCATCCCCTTAAAGAAATGGCAAGCAGGCTATTTTTTCCCTTCGGGTTCGGGAAGTTCATTTTTCAATTGGTTGACACGAGATTCGTATTCTTTTAATTGAGGTTCCACATCTTTTAATTGATTTTCATATTCTTTTAATTGTTTTATTCTTTCTTCATGATAAGCGATGGTACGGCGACGGCGATTGAATCTATTTTTAGTCCAATATTTAGGATCATCGGAGTTGTCTATTTTTTGAGGCATTTCAGGAAAAAAAATCGCTTGTAAAGAATTTTGCAGTTGTGTTACATATTCTTTTTCCTTTTGAAAAAAATTTCCCCCGCTCGGCAAACCCGCTTCGATTCGTTGCATTTTATCTTCAAAGTTTAACCTGTTTAATAATGACTTAATCGTAAAAATATTATTATCTATTTTCCGTTGAAGATCGATAAGTCTTTTGAATTCGTTAATCGATTTAATTGTATAATCATACACTTCTACTTCTTTTTTATTCTCTAAATCATCATCAATTTGGGCTATTCTTTTTCGCTCTCTTTCATCTTTCTCTACTTTGTCCTTTTCTGCTATTTGTTGTTGCATTTCTGATTCTTTATTCTTAATCCATTCCTTGTTTTCATCTTCGCTATTTAAGTAAGAATGGTAAATACTTCCGTCAAGGTTATAAATGGTACTTTTAATTTTATGACCTGTTTCAGGGTTATATTCGTCAGTATTACTGATTTGACCATTTTGATAAAAACTACTTGTTTTGATCTTTTGTTTGTCTGAGTTATATTCAATAATAATAGGTTCGCCTTTATCGTCTTTCGTTTTCTCCATAGTGTTATCAGGAGAAGATAATTGATAAATAGGCTCTTTTGGGGTATAGTCTATTTTTTTGCCTGGTTTGCTTATTAAATAATGAACCCCAAAAATCACGCCTCCTAATAAGATCAATCCTAGTAATATTAAAGTTATCATAATGATTAAATATTTTTGAGATTTATTTGCCATAAATTGCTTGATTTGTTTCATCATAAGATTAAATTGGTTGCCTTTTCCTTTTTTTCTTCTCGTCTATATGATTTCATTATACGTTTTTTTTTGCAATCTTTGGGAGTATTTTTTGGCATAAAATATATTCCCGCATAAATAATTGAGTCATAAAAAGGTGGTTTTATCTTTTCTTTATTGCGATATGGTAATAAAAAAAGAGACCTTTAAATAGGTCTCTTTTAACTGAGGTTTGTGTTTTTTTAATATAATGAAAAATTCTCCTTTTTGATTCTAAAACGACATTACACCATTTTAGAACAGTTGAGAAAGGAGAATTTTAAATGTATATTTTTATCAAATTTTGTAAAATTACAATTATTATATCATGGTAATAAAAAGAGACCGCTGGAACGGTCTCTTTTTATTGAATTGTATTGTTTTGAAAGGCAAAAATGAGATATGACTATCATAATTACATCACACTTTATTTCTTCAATTTCCACCATCAGAAGAAGAATAATAAAGAATGACTAATTTAATTATACAATAAAATTAAAATTATTTCATGTAAAAATGATTAAAAAAATAAAAATTTTTTTATTTGGCGCAATTCTTATTTAGACAATAATGTAAATCGCTTTTCTACACATTTGGTTCTTATTGATTTATTTTTTATAAAAAGACCTGAAAAAGGTTAATTTTTTTGATATAATTAAAAAGTCTCCTTTTTGTCCGAAACGACAATAAACTATTGTATAACTTTTTTACAAGGAAGGAGATTTTTCAATGATTATTATTATTCAAATTTGTAAAATTACCATTATTTTATCATGGTAATACAAAAGAGACCGTCGCATCGGTCTCTTTTTGTTTTTATAACTTTTTTTGAAAGGAAGAGATCATATATGATTATTATGATTACAATTTTATCACACTTTATTTATTCAATTTCCATCATCAGAAGAAGAACAATAAAGAATGACTAATTTCATTATACAATAAAATTAAAATTATTTCATGTAAAAATGAGTAAAAAAGAAAAATTGTTTATTTGGCACAATCATTATGTAGGCAATAATCTATATTATTTTCCTAAATATTTGGTTATTATTGATTTATTTTCACTAAAAAGACCTGAAAAAGGTTAATTTTTTTTGATATAATTAAATGACCTCCTTTTTGTCCAAAATGACATTAAACTATTTTATTTTTTTATTTTTGTGTTGAAAGGTCAAAAGAAAATATGACTGTAATTATTAAATTTTTTAAAATGACCATTATTATATCATGGTAAGAAAAAAGAGACCGATGCAACGGTCTCTTTTTTTATTATTTTGTGTTGAAAGGTCAAAAGAAAATATGACTATAATAATTTCATCACACTTTATTTCTTCAATTTCCACCATCAGAAGAAGAATCATAAAGAATGACTAATTTCATTATACAATAAAATTAAAATGATTTCATGTAAAAATGAGTAAAAAAGAAAATTTTTCCCGTTGTTGTAAAATTATTGAGAAAATTGTTTATATAAATTGCCTCAATATTTGGGTCCCTTATTGTTTTATTTTCACTAAAAAGACCTTAAAAAGGTTAATTTTTTTGTTATAATTAAAAAGTCTCCTTTTTGTCCGAAAAGACATTAAACTATTTTATATTTGTACCGAAAGGAGATGGGATTATGATTATCATAATTAAATTTTTTAAAATTACCATTATCATTTCATGGTAAGAAAAAAGAGACCGTAGCAGCGGTCTCTTTTTTTAATTTATATTTGTGCCGAAAGGTAAAAATAAGATATTACTATCATAATTACATCACACTTTAAATCTCCAACTTCCACCATCAGAAGAAGAATCATAAAGAATGACTAATTTAATTATACAATAAAATTAAAATTATTTCATGTAAAAATGCTTAAAAAAGAAAACTTGTTTGCGTTTGCGAAATGATTATTGAGAAAATCGTTTATATACATCGTCTCAATATATTGCCCCTTATTGATTGATTTTTTATAAAAAGACCTGAAAAAGGTTAATTTTAACCAACATCATTTATGTTTGATATTATAATGCCCATTAACCTTTTAAACCTATCAATCGCCCTTGTGATTTATTATTATTCCACCACTATTCGGGAACAACGCTGACATAAATCTTCTTCTTTTTTGTTGTCTACGACATTCCAACATCTAGGACAAGTAGAACCTGACGCCTGTTGAACGACAACTTTTACTTCTGGCGCTTCATGGAGCTCCACTTGAGAAACAATGAATAATTGGTTCAATTGGTCTTTAACATCTAAAACAACCAAAGAATCAACATCTGTTTTAGGCAAATGAAGGACCAATTTAGCTTGTAAAGATTTATTGATAAATTTATTTTGACGCGCTTCTTCTAAGTGTTTCATCACCACTTCTCTTAAATTAAAGAAGTTTTTATAAGCTTCTTTTAAAGCCTCAGAATAATGTTTTTGCACAAAAGCCGTTAATTCTTGTTTAGTCGGCATTTTTTCTAAATAAATGTCTTTTTTCTTTTGGAAAGGTAAAGCTTTATAAGCTTCTGAAGTTGTATGAGGAATAATCGGGGTTAATAGTTTCAATAAATCAATTAACAGATCATAAATAGTGGATTGAATAACCCGTCTTTCTTCATTATTCGCTTTTTCAATGTATAAAACATCTTTAGTGAAATCTAAATAAAAAGCGCTAATACGGACAGAAATGAAAGGATATAATAAACTCATAATTTTTTCAAAATCATATGTTTCGTAATATTCAATCGCCTGTAAGAAAATCTCTTTAAATTCTAACACTATCGCTTGATGAATAGCGGATCTTTTTTCAAAACCGATATAATTAGTTTGAGGATTAAAATCATGTAAATTACCTAACATAAAACGTAAAGTATTTCTGATTTTACGGTACTTTTCTTCAATTTGTTGAACAATAGCGTTATCTAACCTAACATCAGCGTTATAACTAATACTAGAAACCCATAACCTTAAAACATCGGCTCCTTTTTGTTTAATAATAGTTAAAGGATCCACCACATTATTCAATGATTTACTCATTTTAACGCCTTTACCGTCTAAAATAAAACCATGAGTCACTACTTGTTGGTAAGGAGCTTTGCCGTAAGCAGCGATAGAAGTAGTTAAAGAAGAATTGAACCAACCTCTATATTGATCCGAACCTTCTAAATAAACATTAGCCGGTAAAAAATCTGGTGATAAACGGTTAACAACATTATAAGAAGTACCAGAATCAAACCAAACATCCACCACATCTTTTTCTTTGGTAAAACGATGGTTAGGGCTTCTTTTATTAGTATAACCAGGTGGTAATAAATCTTTGGTGTCCCATTGGTACCAAATCTCTTTCCCGTGTTTTTCGAATAAATCAGCGATATGGTTAATTAAATCAGCCTCTAAAATAGGCAATTCATCTTCAGCGTAAAAAATAGGAATCGGTACACCCCACATTCTTTGGCGACTAATCACCCAATCATTACGGTTCGTAATCATATGGGTCATCTTTTTTTGTCCCCATTGAGGGAACCAATCTATTTTTTCTATTTCGGCTAAAATTTGGGGTTTAATTTGGTTAATATCTAAAAACCATTGTTCTACCGCTAAGAAAATAACGGGTTTTTTGATACGTTCATCATGAGGATAGGAGTGAGTGATCCATTCTGATTTGACTAAAAGACCTTGTTTATCTAATTCCTCCGCGATTAATTCGTTCGCTTTAGAGTAGAAAACACCTTTAAAAGGTCCCGCTATCTCCGTCATTAAACCTTTTTTATCGACACTACAAATAACATCTAAATTATACCTTTTACCAACTAAAAAGTCATCATAACCATGTCCGGTAGCAGTATGAACTAAACCAGTACCTTCATTATCTAAAACATAAGTATCTAAGACTATTTTACCTTGGCGTTGGAAAACCACATTTTCATAAGTGATATTTTCTAAAGTATCGCCTAGGAAAGTATCTAAAATAACTACCTTTTGCCAGTTAAATTTTTCCTTTAACTTCTCTAAAACATTAGCTCCTACGATATATTTTTGGTTGTTAACTTCTACTAAATGATAGTTTTTTTTGGGATGGACACAAATAGCGACATTAGCAGGTAAAGTCCAAGGAGTAGTGGTCCATATCAATAAATTAACATCTTGCCATTCAGGCTTCTCCTTAATTTTAAAACAAGCGAAAATAGATAAAGAACGGTGTTCTTGATAAATAATTTCTGATTCCGCTAAAGAAGACTGTAAATAAGGAGACCAATATATAGGTTTTAAATTTTTAAAAATTAATTTTTTTTCTACCATTTTACCTAAAACACGTACTTGATCCGCGACATAAGTATTATTTAAAGTAATATAAGGCTCGTTCCAGTTCCCTAAAATACCTAACCTTTTAAAGTTCTTCTTTTGTTTCTCTACAAAAGATAAAGCGAATCTTTCGCATTCTTGAAGAAATTCCGTTCTATGAGTATGTCTATCTTGGGAAAATTTCTTTAAAACCGCGATTTCAATAGGTAAGCCGTGAGTATCCCAGCCCGGAACAAAAGGGGAATAAAAGCCTTGCATAGTATGAAAACGGACGACAAAATCTTTTAAAATTTTATTTAAAGCGTGACCGATATGGATCTCTCCGTTAGCGTAAGGAGGTCCATCGTGAAGAATAAAATGAGGATTATTAGCGTTTTGTTTTAACACTTCTTGGTATAAATCGATCTCTTCCCAATGTTTTTCTATTTCTACTTCTTTTTGGCTTAAATTACCTCTCATAGGAAAATCTGTTTGAGGCATTAATAAAGTATTTTTGTAATCTGTCTTCATAATGGCTTATTTCTCCTTTATTTTTCTTTATATATATTTTTTTGGTTTAATTCTTGCTTGAATCAGGATAATCTCCCTTTTAAACATTGAAATGAAAAACAATGATATCTCCGTCTTGGACTAAGTAATTCTTACCTTCTAGTCTTAATTTACCGTTTTCTTTAATTTTAGTTAAAGAATTTAAGGTTTGGATATCTTGATAATTATAAACTTCGGCTCTAATGAAACCACGTTCAAAATCGGTATGGATTAAACGAGCACATTGGGGAGCGGTGGAACCTTTTACAAAAGACCAAGCTTTGGTTTCGTCTTTTCCGGTCGTGAAATAGGTTTCTAAACCTAATAATTGATAACTTTGTTGAATCACGTTTTGGAGGGCGGATTCTTTTAAATTATACTCTTGTAAGAAAGATTGACGGTCTTCTTCCTCTAAACCGGCTAATTCTTTTTCTAATAAAATAGAAAGAGGGACGAATTGGCGGTGTTTGTTTTGACTGTATTTTTGCATATCTTGGTAAAAAGGGTTCTGGTCTAAATCTTTTAAATCTTTTTCATGAAAATTACCAATATACATCATTGGTTTTAAAGACAATAAATTAAAATTTTTAATAATTAATTGTTCTTCAGGAGTGAACTGTAGTTCCGTGACGGGTTTTTCGTTTTCTAAATGTTCTTTAATTCTGGTTAATAATTCTTGTTCTTGTAAAGTCTCTTTATCGTTTTTAGCCTTTTTTTGTTTATTTATTTTGGCTAAACGCTTTTCTATTTGTTCTAAATCAGATAAAATTAATTCTGTTTCAATAATATTACTTTCCTCAATCGGGTTAATATAGTCTCTAACATGCATAATATTAGGGTCTTCGAAACATTTGACAACATGACAAATAGTATCTACATTACGGATATGACCTAAAAATTTATTACCTAAACCTTCTCCTTTCGAAGCTCCTTCGACCAAACCAGCAATATCGATAAATTCAATTTGGGTGGGAATAATTTTTTGAGATTGGAAAATACTGGCTAAATGGTTTAAACGTTGGTCTTGGATAGGAACAATACCAACATTAGGATCTATAGTGGCGAAAGGATAATTCGCTTCTAAAATATTCATATTAGTTAAAACATTAAATAAAGTTGATTTACCAACATTGGGTAAACCTACAATTCCTACTTTCATAATTTATATTCACCTTGTAGTTGAGTAAGATTTATTAAATATTTATCATGCATTCTTTATCATCTTTTTTTTAAAAAAAACATAAAAAAAAGATTATAAAAGATGATATTTAATATAAATAATTATATCAAATTTGTTTATTTTTTTTTGATTTATTGAACCTTAAAGGGATAAAAGGCCAAAAGAGGAGCTTTATGAAGAGAAAAGATTGACATTAGGGCCTTAATTATGTTATAATTGAGATAATTATAGAAATGCTAGAATATCAATTACTCGCTTTTTTTTTAAAAACTGTCTTCTCCTTACTTTTTTAAAAATTTAGTTCTTATAAGAAAAATTCGTTAATTAAAAAAAAGAATAATCTTTTTTTTAATTACAAAAAAAGTTGTGATAAAATGAAACTTTTGAAAAATAAAAAATTTAAAAATATCTCTAAAGGGCTTTTCTTTTTGTCTGTCTTGGTTTTCTTTTATTTCTTATTACCTTTGGTTTTCGCTTTAGGAGTTTTGCCAAGAAATGAAGCTACGGTAGAATCAGTGTTTAAATTACAAGCTCCGCCTGATTTTGATTATGGTAAAATGTATAAATCCTTATGGGCAAAGATTATAGAAGAGAAGTATAATTTAGAATCGGTGCCTATATATAAGGAAAAAAAGAGAATATATGATAAAATGATTACTGTCGATACACCCGTTCTTTTTAAAAAAGGTGTACGTTATACAGATGCACAAGCAAGAGAAATATTGATGCATTATCCATCCATCATAGATCAAGCCCAAAAAGAAGGGGAAGAACGCCATACAAGTGCTAGTGGTTACAGCTTGAACAGAGTTGTTAATTATTTATACGCTTTAAACGATGATGGCAGTTTAACGCCTGAATTTGATTTTTATTTTAATGATAGTACAGAACCAGTTAAATTATATTCAGAACGCAATCCCGAAGGACGTTCTTTTGATATTATATACCAAAAAGAAGAAGAAGAAAAAACGACAAGTACAGCTTATCCTTTCCGCGTAGAATTAGACAACTTTGTTAAATTCACTAAACCAAAAAAAGGCCCCGATGGGAACCCTAAAAAGGAAGATATTACTGAATATGTAGAATTTAAAAGAGATGTTATCTTAGACCCTTATTTATTGTTGTTTGCAGACAATCAAGACTTATTTGAAAGATATCAACAGGTGAAAACAGCATTTGAAGAACAGAAAAAGATTGTCCGAAAGGCGGAAAAAACATATGATGCTGCTCGTGATTCATCTTATAGCACTTATGATGGATGCACAGAACTCCTGAACGAATTAAATCAAGCTAAAGAAGTTTTAAAACAAGCAAAAGACAAAATAGATAAATTTATTTACGACGAATTCGGAAAATATTACGATACTAAATTATTTTTATATAATAATGCTGATCCAAGCAAAAGAAAATATCAAATATATAAAACCAGTACACCAACAACAGATACTCTGCGCACAAATGCTTTGAGTGCTTTGAAGACGAAGCATGACAAAGAAAAAACAGCTGAAACAAATCAAATAAAAGCTAATCAAACAACAATAACAAATAAAACACAAGAAAAAGCAAGCAAATTGGAAGAGCTTGAATATGAATGGGTTAAAGATAAAGTTGTGATAAAAAAAGGTGGGCTTTTCTCTTCAAGCAAAACGACAACTACGAAATGTAAAAAAACCCTTTTACAAGAAGAGCTCGACAAAGGCGATACATTAAAGGCAGCATTAAAAACCATAACCGATCAATATGAACAAAAAAAACAAGCTCTGGAAATGGAGAAAAAACGCCTGGATCAACAATTAAAAAATGATATGTTAACCGCGCAATCAGAGTTTAACAGAACCACTTATCAAAGTATGCAAAATCAATATAAGGATAAATTGGAGGCATTAGAAAAAGAATATAAGGAAATGGAGAAAGCAGCACTAAGTGCAACACTAACAAGAGCCGACCTAAATCGACAACTAACAAACAATATAATAAGTCAAAGAACATATAAGCAAAGGATGCAATATTTAGAAAATTTACCTAATAGAATGGCATCGTATCCACAAGATAAAAAAAATCTAATAGGTCAATATATTCCTAAATTGGTGAAACTTCAAGAAAACTTGGACCAAAACGAAAAAACATATCAAGAAGTTTTAAAGCGATATGAAAATGAAGAAGAAAGCAAAAAAAACCAAACAAGAACAGAATTTCAAAATAAAGTTCAAGAATTAGTGAACGAATATAATAGTTTAAGAGAAAAACTAGAAGAAAAATACGACCAAGAGATAAAAGATCTTCAAGATTTTAACGCAAATGCAGCCACAAGAAGAGAAACAAGACAAGCCCAAGAAAAACAAGCAATAGAAGATAAATATAAAAAAGAAGAAACTTTCGATCTACCTATCTTATTTAAAGCCGAATTTCCTTATCATGTGGATCGTGTTATCAACACTTTGGGACATTATACTTTACCTGGCAAATTAAACGATTTTAACATCGATAATTACATCCTTTTAAATTCCAAAATCCCTTATTATCTAAAACCAACCATTAAAGAACGAGATACTATTATGCCAGTCAGAAATCCTCAAACAGGAAATATGGAATACAGAGTAATACAACAAGGCGAAATTACTCAACATGGTTTTCCAACAGAGCCAAAATTAGACTATCAACTTTCTGATTTAACTTCTGAAAAAGGAAAAGGATTGCAAAATCAAATATATTATAAAGAAATCAAAAGAGAAGGTTTTTTCGCTTTAGAAGTTGTTGGCAGATTTAACCCTTTTTCTCCACGTGATCCTCATTTATCACAAGAATATATTGACAACATCACCTTTACCAAAGATATTGTTTATGACGCTATAGTAAATAAAGCCGATGGTGGCGAGGTTATTGAACAGACAATCGACAGATACGAAACAAGAAAAAGAGACGGAACTATAGTGGATCTATCACAATATCCTCAATTAGAATATATAGAAGCCAAAGAAGACACAAAAGAACCAAACCAAGAAAAAACCACCAAAATCATAGGTGCCAAAGGTCTTTTAGAAGTCATTCCTTACGGTAGTCCTAAAGAAAACTATGTTTTTGATAAATATAAAGTAACTCAAAAAATAGGCAATCAAGAAAAAACCTTTTATTATCAAGACAAAATAGATCAAGTCATTAAAGACATTACTGGACAAGATAATCAAACTTTTCAAAATTTAAATCAAGAACAACAAACAGAAGCTTTTAATAAATTTGATCAATTATTCATTGAATTTATTAAAAACCCTGCAGCTCAACAACCAACCAATTAACTTTCAATATTAACCCTAAAAGAGGAACTTTTCATTAAGTTCCTCTTTTTATTGCAAAAGTAAAGATTAAAATCAATCATTTAAAGAAAAATTATTTATAATTTAAGATACTAAGAGATTAAAAAAAAGAAAATAAAAAAAGTAGGTTTATACAATGGAAAGAATACAAAAAATTTTAGCTAACTCTAATATCGCTTCGAGAAGAAAAGCCGAATTATTAATTTTAGCTAAAAGAGTGAAAGTTAACGGCAAGATAGTGACTACCTTAGGTACTAAAGTATCTCCCCAAGATGTTATTTTAGTAGATGATAAACCTATTCAAAAAGCCTCATATCTTTATTTTTTACTCCATAAACCTAGTGGTTATATCACTAGTGTCCAAGATGATAAAAAAAGACCTATTGTGCTTGATTTAATTAAAGAAGAGCATCAACAAAGACTTTATCCTGTTGGTAGACTGGATTTCAAAACAGAAGGTTTATTGATTATTACTAATGACGGTGCATTAACCCAAAAATTAACTCATCCTTCTTCTTTAGTTCCTAAAGAGTATCATGTCCAAATCAACCATTTTTTAACTTCCTCAGAATTAAAAAAGTTAACAAAAGGGATTATGATTGATCATAATTATTTATCTATTCCTCAAGAAGTCCATCTTTTAAAACAAACCAAAAAACCTTTACCTTCGACTTGGTTATCGATCACTATTACGGAAGGGAAAAACCGTCAAATTAGAAAAATGATGGAAGAAATGGGTTTTGAAGTTTTAAAATTAAAGCGTTATAGATATGATTTTCTGACCTTAGATCATCTCCCTAAAGGAAAGTACCGTTCTTTAACTAAAAAGGAAGTTAAACAATTATTAAGAGAGGATTGATAAAAGGGGATAAAAGAAACAAGAGTATATTACGGCTTTAACACTAAAGCTAAACCTAATTGTTGTAATTTTTGATAAAAAGCCACTTTTTTAAGGTTTTTAACTGTTTCTAAAGGCGGTAAGACCATTTGATAACCGTATTCTTTTAATTGGGTAAGAGTTTGAAAATAAGCTTTTTCCCACGGTTTTACGATTGCTGTGACAGGACCATTTTTCCATGCTTGAGGAAATTTATTACCACTATAAATTGTGTTTAATTCCGGTATTAAAAAAGCTGTTATCCCTTCTTTACCTTGGTTAAATTCGTATAATAATTTAGTATGCAGTATTAAATGTTCTAAGAGGTTGCAATACACTAATCTATCGGCTTGTTGGTATGCAAAAGGGTTTTGTGAGGCTTGTTGAGGATCAGAAAGTAAAGGGGCTTTACTTTCGTCTATATGATGGATAAATAAGCCTTCTTTTTTAGCTCTTGTGATACCAGGTGTTTTAGTTAAACAATGGGCGTGAGTGAAATAACTTTTAGGTACTGGACCATGCTGCAATTTTAAAAAATGGCATATTTCTTCGTATGTCATTTCTAACAAGATTTCGTAATAAGTAGAATGATGATGGATTTTAAAAGGGTTATAAGGCAAAGGTTTTTTAGTGTCCGGCATAGTCTTTGGTTCCTTTCTGGGTGATCTTTTTGAAATGTCTTTCTTATTATAATATAACAAATCATACCTAAATAATAAATATTTTTAAAAAAAAGGTTCAAAAGTGGGGAAATATTATTATAATATATAATAATAAATTTCCCAAGGAGTGCGCTAAAATGGCAAAAAGGCAAAAAGATGATCTTATCAATGTTTTTGATGTCGCGGATTATATTTTAGAAGAAACAGAATTTAAAATGACTCATATGAAATTACATAAATTAATTTATTACGCTCATGTAAGGCATCTGGTAAAACACAAAGAAATTTTAACTGATGCTGAAATTCAAGATTGGGCTCATGGACCCGTTTTTCCAGAACTTTATCCTATTTTCGAAGATTTTACTTTTGAAGCGATAAAACAAAAAACTAAAAAAGGTGATTTTACCAAAATCAAAGGTAAAGTCAAAAATTCTATTGATTATATCATTGAAAAATACGGTCATTGGGACGGACAAAGGTTAACCAATAAAACTCATTTTGAACAACCATGGCGTGAGGCTATTGACAAAGGACTTAATTTTTCCATCAGCGACGAAGCTATGAAAAAATATTACGTCAGAAAAAATAAATTATAATTTAGATTAATCAGTAATAAAAGACAATAATAAAAGAAAGGAGAAATAATGAAAACAACCCTTTCTCAACAGTTTATCAACGATGAATTTACCAAAACATTATATGATAAAACCAAACAAACTCCTTTAATTCAATTATCTTTCTATTTAATCAAACAAGCACGCCAAAAAGGTATCCAAGATTTAACTAATCTCAAACTCCAAAAACTAATGTTTTACACTTATGCTCGTTATTTAGCAGTCCATAAAAAAGTTTTATTTGACGATCATATTGAAGCCTGGTCTTACGGTCCAGTTATTCCTAATTTATATTTCACTTTTCGTGTTTTTGGTAACGATGTTATTGATCTTACAAACACTTCTGGTTCTGATTCACAACAAATAGAAGGAAGGGAAGAAATAAAATATATATTGGATAAATATGGAGCTATGGATCCTTACGCTTTAATGGAGAAAACCCAATCAGAAGATCCTTGGTTTGAAGTTTTTGATTTAAATCCTCTTTTTGCGAATAAAATGATTCATCCTGATAAAATTTATCAATATTATTCTCAACAAGAAAACGAACTTTAATAATGAGTGGCAAAATCATTATTAAATTTTTTTAACCTAATGATGATAAGAAGTAATTCCTTTAAAGTAAATAGGATTAATAATATTATAATATATAATTATATAATTAAATAAGGAGGATTCCTGTCAAATGAAAAATGATATAAAAATCAATGTTTTTGACGTAGCGGATTATATTTTAGAAGAAACAGAATTTAAAATGACTCATATGAAATTACATAAATTAATTTATTACTCTCATGCCAAACATTTAACTACTTATAAAAAACCTTTAATAGGCGAAATTATTCAAGCTTGGAAATGGGGGCCAGTTTATCCGCCTTTATATCACATTTTTAAGGATTATTCTTATGAAAACATCCGTCGTAAAACTCAAAAAGGCAACGTTGAAAAGATTCAAGGATCATATAAAAAAGCCATCGATTATATTATGGAAAAATACGGTCCTTTAAATGGTCAAGAATTATCAGATAGAACCCATTTTGAAGCCCCTTGGCAAGATGCTTTTGCAAAAGGCAGAGAAACTCCAATTGAAGATATCACTATTAGTAAATTTTACCTTCGCAAAAATAAATTATAATATATACGTATGAAATAGTTAAAAAGTATTGACATTTTGTTTTTTTGTTTTATAATAGAATTAATTAATAAATATTTTAGCAATTTGAAACATACCAATATTCAATTCTTTAAAGGTGTATGTTTTTTAATTCGCTGTGATATATAATTAAATAAGGCAAAAAGGAGAGATCAAATGGCAATAGTTAATTATAAATTTGAAATGAAGTTCTTAGACGGTTTATTCAAAGCAAAAGATAATTTGATAAATATGTCCTATTATTTAATCCATCAAGCGCAAAAACAAGAAATAAACGATATAACTAATTTAAAACTACAAAAATTAATTTTTTATAGTTATGCTCATTATTTAGTTCAACACAAAAACAAAAAAACCTTATTTGACTATTCCATTGAAGCTTGGCCTTATGGACCCGTTATTCCAACTCTTTATTTTTTATTCAGAGGCAATCAAGGTAAACCGATCAACAAGGAACATATCAATGCATATATCAATACTAATCAAATAATAGGGAAAGACTCTATCGATTATATATTAGCAAAATATGGAAAAAAAACTGGCATTGAATTGACAGATAAAACTCATAGCGAAGACCCTTGGATTAATGCTTGGCGCCTGAATCAACGTTTCGAAGAAAGAATAATAGAACGAGATCATATTTATGAATATTACAAAATAAATAAATTGTAAATTTTCACAAAAGGTTTAGCAAAATGATAACAAAACAACAAAATAAAAACAGTTTTAAAATTGATAAAGATTATTTTTTAGAAAAAGGAGAATTTGCTTTTGACAATTTTCCTTCAGAAGTTGTTTTTGATATTTTTTTACAAATAGAAATTATTCAAAACAAAATTAATGGAAAGGAATGGGAACAACTTCAAAAAAAAGATATTAAAAAAGCTTTTAATTATCGCATATTTCAACAACCTCAAGAATTGATTAAACAATTTATTATGAATGATGAGGAACAAACATATTTCGATAAAGAAACGAAGAAATCTCTTGAAATGACAACAGAACAAGAATTGAAAATTCATAAAATAAAAATAAAAGATAAAGGAAGATTGTTGTTTCATATTATTGATGGCGTTTTATTTCCCATTGGTTATGACAGATATCATTTCTTAGATTCTGAAAATACCGTTTCCAATAAAGTAAGTTTTTTAATTTATAAAAAATTTAAAAATTTTATTTCTAAAAAATTTCTTCACGCAGAAATTAAAAAAAATATTAACAAAAAATACACTAATACAAAACAACAGCGAGCTCAAATGCAAAAAACTATTTTGAAGGCGATAGATTCCTATAAAAAAAGTATAAATTTGGATAACGCAGAAATAGTTAAAGATTTATTCGAAGAAATAAAAAATTTAACAAAATAAATAAATTTTAGCAAGACCACTTCTTTGAATCCTTTTTCAACCATAAAATAAATATAAATAATACATGAATAAGCCATCTATAATGATGGTTTTTTTCGCTAAAAAATAGAAAGAAATTCCAAAAATACCGCATTATCGGAACCATCCTATCAGTTAAGCAGATAAATAATTCTCATCAACTCGTTTTAAATGTTTAAAAAAACACCCATCAAAATCACTAAAATAATATAAAAATATGAAAAAGCATTGACAAAAAGTCCTTTTTCTATTATAATTAAAAAATAAAATATATAAAAGGGAGTTCGTGCGATATGAAAAATCTTCTTAAATTAGATGTTTTAGACATTAGCAATTATATTATCGATCAATTTGAAGAAAAACAGATTAATGATTTGACCAACACCAAATTACAAAAAATATTATTTTATTCTTTTGTCAAATATTTGGTGGATAATTCCGCTAATCAAAATAATTTAAAGACTTTAATGGATGATTCTTTTGAAGCGTGGGAATATGGTCCTGTTTGCCCTTTAGTTTATTTCAAATTCAAAGATGCTCAATATAGTGTTTTAAAAGAACACCCTGAAGGGAATAAAAACCATCTTTTCGGCCCAGAATATCAAAAACTTAAACAAGCGATTGATGCGGTGATTAATTTATATGGCAACAGAACTGCTTTTGATTTAAGCAAACAAACTCATAATGAAGATCCTTGGTTATATTCCTTTAACGATCTGGATTACTTACATAACAAACCTATCGATAATCAGCACTTATACAACTATTACTCAGCTTATCCGATAAATAAGGATTGATTGCTAATGGTAAAAAAAGAAATTTCAAATAAAACTATTTATGAATTTCTTGATTCCAACATTTCGCTAAAATTAAAAAAACCTTTATTAAAAGAAAAAAGACCTTACATTCATAAGGTCTAAGCACAAGATAAATCAATAAATAAAAAAAGACTATTATTCGTTAATAGTCTTTTTTAATAATTAATAATTTATAAAGAACTCAAATAAATTAAGCTCTTTCAACTTTTAATTTTTTTAATGCGCGGGCAGAAACATAAATTTTTTTAACTTTGCCTTTTTCATCAATAATACGAATCTTTTGCAAATTAGCTTTCCATGTTCTTCTAGAAGCGTTCATTGCGTGACTACGTTTATTTCCGAAAACAGTTGTTTTCCCTGTGTAATAACATTTACTCATTATGTAGGATACCTTTCTTTCTTAAAAAAAACATTATATAAAACATTTCTGATCAATAATAAAAAATCATATTTCTATCGCAAAAAATGTTTCTCAATTACTTTTATTATAACAAAATACCAACTAAATTAACATTTTATTTTTCTTTTATGAAAAAGAAGTCTTTGGGTAAGGTAAATATTTCTTTTACTTCTTTATTTTAAAAAAGCCATATATTGGACAACATATTCAGAAAAAGGGCTTAATAAAATTAAAACAATAAAAAAAGATAAAAATAAAATAGAATCAAAACGATCTAATAGACCACCGTGACCGGGTAAAAGGTTGCTGAAATCTTTAATTTTGTAATCTCTTTTAAATTTAGAAGCGATTAAATCGCCCATTTGAGCAATAATAGAATTTATAATAGTGAAAACCACTAAAAAAATAATTGCTTGATAATTGTCTAAATAACTGCTATAAAATAAAACAGCTAACAAAGTAGTCGCCGCTATGCCGCCCAAAAAACCTTCCCAAGTTTTTTTGGGACTCACACTAGGAAATAAAAGTCTTTTGCCATATAAATTGCCAATAAAATAAGCGAAGCTATCACTAGCAATAGTGATTAAAAACAAGTACAAAAACCATTTGCAGCTTATTAATATTAAACTTAAAAAAGAAGCACTAAAAACACTAATATAAGCTAAAATTAACAATACATGAGTTAAATGTTGAGTACGAAAAGAATTGTTAAAAAGAAAATATAAAAACAAAGCGAAAGCCAAACCGAATAAACTAAATAAAGTATATTGAGAAAAGCTGGATAAACAACTGATTAAAAAAGTTTTATCTTCCGGAACAATAATGCTTTTATCCTCGCCCTTAAAAGAACTCACAATAACCGCTAATAAAGAGAAAAAAAGAAAAACACTGAATAAACTAACGATTATCATGTGTCTTCGGGAAGGTTTTTTATCTTGATGATTAACTTTTAACATTTCTATAGAAGAATGAAACACAAAAAGAAGCGCCGTTCCTAAACTAATATAAGCAAAAGAATTGCTGTCCTTGTTCTGATCAATACAAAGAAAAAAACCAAAAAAAGATAAAGCAGCTAAAAGCATCCCTAATCCGATATAAATTTTTTTAGATGACATAATTTTATCGTCTCTTTTTAAATTTTTAATAATTCTTTATTTTTTTTAACAGTTTCTGTTTCTAAAAGTTTAATAAAATGATTATTTAAGTCTTGAATTTGTTTTAATAAAGCGTTTTCTTCATCTTCCGCTAATTTTAATTTTTTAACTTTATCATTGCCGGAACGACGTAAATTTCTTACTATAACTTTCGTTTGTTCAGAAATTTTTTCTACTTCTTTGGTTAAAAGTTTTCTTTTTTCTTCTGTAGGTTGAGGAAAAACTAATTTAATCGAAACACCATCTGTTTGAGGAGTAATTCCTAAATCAGAAGCTAATAAAGCTTTTTTAATATTAGGTACTAAAGTAGCGTCAAAAGGTTTAATATGGATTTGATTTCCTTCTACGATAGAAATCATACTAATATGTTTTAAAACCGTTTCTGCACCGTAATAATTAATAGTGATTTTATCTAATATTTTCGGGTTAGCTACCCCAGTTCTAATGTTGGAAAATTGTGTCAACATTGAGTCTTTAGAATTATTCATTTTTTGTTTTAAATCTGTTAAGATTTCTTGTGTCATTTCATGCATTTTATTTTTCCTCCTTAGAAGTGATGATAGTCCCTATTTTTTCTTTTAAAATGATTTTTTTGATATTACCTTTGGTGTTCATATCAAAAACAAAAATATCAATACCATTTTCCCAACATAAAGAAATGGCTGTTATATCCATCACATCTAACCTTTGAGCGATAACATCTTTATGTTCTATTTTTTTAATTAAAACAGCGTCATTATGTTTTTTAGGATCTTTATTATAAACACCTTCAATACCGTTTTTAGCCATTAAAATAACGTCGATATTTAATTCAGCCGCTCTTAAAGCAGCAGCGGTATCAGTGGAAAAGTAAGGAGAACCAACCCCAGCGCCTAAAATAACTACACGATCTTTATCTAAATGACGCAATGCTTTACCTTTGATGTAAGGTTCAGCCACAGCAATCACATGAAAAGCCGTCATAACCCTAGTTTGAATATCTAAATTGACCAAAGCGTCTTGCAAAGCTAAAGAGTTGATAATTGTACCTAACATTCCCATATAGTCTGATTGACTACGTTCCATACCTAATTCTTGACCGATATGACCGCGCCAGATATTTCCCGCACCAACAATAATAACTATTTGTAAACCTAAGTCTTTAATTTCTTTAATTTCTTCAGCAATTTTTTTAACTTTTTGTGGGTTAATGTTAAAATCGTCTCCTTTTAAGGCTTCCCCGCTCAATTTTAAAAGAATTCTTTTAAACATTTTATTCCCCTTTGCTACTTTTTATTTTTTATTATAGTTAGAAAATGAATAAATATCAGGTTTATTGCTCGTTTTGTTCTGCTGTTTCGCCCACTTCAAAGCGGTAATAAGCGATCACGTTAGTTTGATTAGCTTGTAAAAATTCTTTTACTTTTTGGTCAGTATTGTTATAAAAAGGTTGTTCTAATAAACAAATTTCTTCTAAAACTTTATTTAAACGATCACTAGCGATTTTATCTAATAAACCACTTGGTAAATTTTGTTTCGCTTTTTCGTTAATAGTTTTTTCTAATAAAAGTTGTTTTTCTGTTTTCACAAAATTAGGATCAACCGCTTCTTTGCTTAAAAATTTCGGATTAAAACCAGCTACATGGATAGGAATATGAGTTTGCGCTTCTTCGTTTTGTTTGTCAAGATGCACTAAAGCAGAAATTCTTCCTCCTTGGTGTTTGTAAAGACCAAAACTTTCGTTATCTTTTTTATAAACAGTTTGAATTCTTTTTAAAACGATTTGTTCTTTGATAATAGCCGCTTTATCTAAAATAAGGTTTTTAACGCTTTGTCCGTTCCAATGATAATTTAAAAAATCTTCCACAGTTTTAACGGATGCATCAGCATCTAATAAACTATTTTTAAGTTGATCTAGTAAGGCGATAAAGTGTTCGTTTTTAGCCACAAAATCAGTTTCTGAGTTAAGTTCAAATAAAACAGCTTTATTACCTTTAAAAGCAACATTAGTTAAACCTTCAGCTGAAACTCTATCTTTTTTTTCGTTAGCTTTAATCATGCCTTTTTCTTTTAAATAAGCTACTGCTTTGTCCATATCGCCTTGAGTATGTTCTAAAGCTTGTTTACAATTCATCATGCCTGATTGAGTTTTTTTTCTTAATTCTTTAATCATTTCTAGTGTGATTTTCATTTTTGTTCTCCAAATTTTTATTAATTCTTTTTTTGTATTAAGAAATACAAGTAAAATCGATCTTTTAGTAAAAAAGATGTTTATTGAGAAACATCTTTTTTACTAATTGATTATGAAAAATATTTTGTCTGTTAAAAGTTGTAATTAATTAGTAGAAACGTTTTCTTTTTCTACGTTTTGATCGTTATTTTGAGTTTTTTCTACGTCAACAGTTTCTGGTGTTGATTCAGATGGTTTTTCGCCAGATTCATCAGTTGTTTCTTCAACAGGTGCTGTTTGGTTAGAACCACTACCTTCAATAGCTGCATCAGCGATGATAGAAGTAATTAATTTTACCCCTTTAATAGCATCGTTATTAGCAGGAATGATGTAATCTACTGAATCAGGATCACAGTTACTATCTACGATTCCAAAAATTTTAATACCTAATTTTCTCGCCTCAGCGATAGCTATAGTATCTTTTTGAACATCAACGATATAAATAGCTTGTGGCAATTGAGACATGTTTTTAATTCCGCCTAAAAACTTTTCTAACTTATCTCTTTGTTTTTTTAAGGTAGCTACTTCTTTTTTAGAAAGTAATTTCCATACGCCATCTTCTTCTTGCTTGTATAACTCTTTTAAATAATTAATTCTTGTTAAAATAGTTTGGAAATTAGTGAAAGTACCACCTAACCATCTTTGGTTAATATAATATTGATTCGCTCTTTCCGCTTCTTGTTTAATAATGTGTTGGGTTTGTTTTTTAGTTCCTAAGAATAAAACTTTCCCTCCGTCTTCCACTATTTGCACAAGATTTTTGTATGAATATTCAACAGCTTCCAATGTTTTTTTCAAATCGATAATGTGAATTCTATTTCTAACAATAGGAACCCCATCGTTGGAAGAAAATAAATATGGTTTCATTTTGTAATGACATTTTTTAGCCGCATGACCAAAATGAATTCCTGATTCTAACAATTGTTTTATTGTAACAACACCCATGATTCTGAGTACTCCTTTTTAAATTTACTTATTTTGAAGAATGAGATTTAAAATTTTTTTCACATGAATAACGTTTTTAATTTAATAAATTTAAGAAATTAAATTATAATTTATTATTATTCATAATTTTTTGATTTTAACTTAAATATTTTAACATAATATTTTAATATATTTTTATTTTTTTATCATTAATTAAGTTAGTTTGTTTTAACTTTTTTCATTAGTGCTACCGAAACCACTTTTTCTGGTTTGCTTGGTTTCAACATGATCATCATCAGTAACGTAAAAATCTTGAAAAAGACCTTGAGCGATTCTTTCGTGTTTTTCGATTGTCACCGTTTTATCGGAAAAATTATATAAAGGGACAAAAATATGTCCTTCGTTTTTTTCGTTATTATAATAATCGCTATCAATGACACCTACGTTATTAGCCAACATTAAGCCTTTTTTTAAAGGCAAAGAAGATCTTACATAAACTAATAACACTTGATGATGAGGAAAAGAAGCTTTAATACCGGTAGGAACTAAAACCACTTTTTGAGAAGGAATTTCCATAGTTTCTGCAGCTTCTAAGTCATAACCAGCACTATAATTGGTTTGTCTTTTGGGTAAATTAATTTGTTGATCTTGAAAAGCACTCACTACTTCAAAAACACATTTTTCCTTATTATTCATTTGATAATTCTCCTTTTTTCTGGGGTTTTTTCTTTTTTTTATAAGTATTGCGGGGGTGATTAGAAATAAATTTATTTTTTAACACATTATTGGACACAAAAGTATAAATTTGAGTTGTTTTTAAACTATTGTGACCTAATAATTCTTGCACTACTCTTAAATCAGCCCCATTATTTAGTAAAATAGTGGCAAAAGCATGTCTTAACATATGCGGATAAAGCTTGATTTTATTGGTTGTTTTTAACGATAATTCGTTTAAAATCATTCTTACTCCTCTTTCGGTTAAAGGAGTTCCTTGATAATTAACCAATAAAAAATTATGTTTTAAAGCTTTTTTGGACATTATTTTAGCCCTAATATTGGCAATATAATGTTTTAACATGGATAATAAAGATTCATGAACGGGTAAATAACGCACTTTCCTCCCTTTACCATAAATTAAGAGTTGGGCGTTAGAAAAATAAATATCCTCTATTTTGAGCTTAATTAATTCACTCACTCTTAAACCGCAACTATAAAGTAAATCTAGGATTAAATAATTTCTATAAGCAAGGTCTTTTGATAAATCAATAGAATCCAATAAAGTTTGAATATCTTCTTCAGAAATGATTTTAGGTAGTTTTTTGGGAATTTTTTTAATAGGTATCGCTTTGAAGATATTATTGATAAAACCATGTCTTTCGATTAAAAAATTATAAAAAGTCCTTAAAGCTGATATTTTCCTCATAATGCTGATGTTTTTGAGTTTTTGTGCAGAAAGATAACTCACAAAAGAACGAGCGTGTTTTTCCTGAGAAAGACTTTCTCTCTCAAAAGATATCTTTTTAGACGTTAAAAAGGTTTGAAAATCTTTCACATCATGAAGATAATTTTTAATGGTTAAAGGGGAATAATTACGTTCAATGGTTAAAAACGCTTCAAATTGTTTGATTAATTGTAAAATGATAAGAACCTACTATTTTTAAATTTTTTTGCCTTATATAGCTGGATAAAGTTATGAAGCTGATTCTTCGGATGTTATATCTTGGTTTGCATTTTTCTTTTGTTTTTGCGGTTTAATAACTTCTAAATAAAAAACAATCAATAAAAAGCCTAATAACAAAGACCCAATAATAGTCCCAGGATTAGTCATAAAATTCCATATACCCGCAAAACGTATAACTACAATCACTTTGGATAAAGCGTTGCTATAATCAATCTTTTCCTCAAAATCAAAGGTTTCATCGTTATTTGTGCCCCGAGTAGTCAATTTTTTATTTTCTTTGTCGTTGCTAATTACTCGGTGGACGACAAAAGGAATCTTTTTTAACGATCCTTCTTGATATTCTTCCTCAACAAAAAAAACTATATCATCGCCTTTTTGGTCTTTATCTGTAGCTTTCAAATTATAACATTCTTTTTCTGTTAAATTTTGCACAATGATAATATCGTTTTTATGAATATCATGCTCCATACTTTCGCTATTAATCCAATACATATTTAAAAATAAAAATTTAGAAGCTTTTTTGGGGTAAAAGCAATTTAAAACATTTAATAAAATTAAGTATAATAATAAACTTATTGTTAAATAATAAAAAACATTCGTTAAAATCATGAAAAGTAATTTTACAAATGAGATATTTTTATTAAAAAGTTTTATAATCATACTTTTTTACCCTTATAATTGATAGTTATTTCCAAACATTAATGATATATTAAAAATGTCATAATATATCTTTTAATCGTTCACACTTATAATTATAAAACATTTAATATAAATTAAATGCTTTCTTATATTTTTATTATAAAGGATTTCTGTTTTTTATTTTTGGAAATAATTATTTTTTATGTTTTATCAGGGTTTTTAACTCTTATAAAGGGGATAATGGGGTTATTTTGTTTGTTAAATGATCTTTAATGGATACTTTTTTTAGACAAAGAAAAAGGTTCCATCAGTTTGGATGATTTTTTAGACTCTTTTTCGAACCAAAAAACGCCCTTTAAAAGATGAAATTATCAAAATCAAGTTTTTCAGGACGAAAAATTTTCAAGATTCTCCCAAGATAACCAAATCGCTTTAAAAATTTTTATAACCGAAAAAAGGGATTAAAAGTGTTGACAAAGCTCTTCTTTTTTATCTTTTTCCGAGTAAAAATAAAGAGGAAAAAGGATAAAATATTATTGGATAATTGTTTTACATAATTATTATTCAAAAGAAAGGTTTTATCAACTCACGTCAAATAACAATTCCACAAAATTATCTTTTAATAAATTCATCATTATCAAAACATTATTGATTTTATGCCTTAGTGTTTTACTTTTTTTTAATCCCCAAAAAACATTCTCTTTTAGGGGGATACCGATTCCTAGAGCTCTTTTTGCAATGAACAAGATTAGATCATCTTTCGCTAAAATTAAAAAAACTAAATTTATTCCCAAAAATAGACGCATAAGAAGAACTAAACCTTTTTTAGCTTCTAAACAAGACGCTGTAGAAATGGTGTTAAATATTCATGATATTATCCCTGATATAGACCATTTATTGACTGAAATGGTTTTAGATTTTTCGGAAGAAGTAGTATCCGCCGTTGCCCTTGTCTTTCAAGAAGTCAAACAAAACTGGCAAAAATTTATAACTAGTGTTCCGATTGACAATTATCAAGAATATTTAGAAAAGATCGTTTTTCCTTTATATCGCCTGCATAATGCAGTTATTTTTCACCTAGTTATGGCACCTCAAAAAGCAAGAGAACGCATGATGCCGACTTATAATGCTTTTTTAGCTAAAAATCAAAATTTATTTTTGCCCGTCTCTGTGCCTCAAATCACAGATGTTTATCTAAATCCTCTAGATAATGTCGCTGTTAAAATGCAAGAATACTTAAACCAACGTCAATTCATAGATCCTAATTTTAAAATAAACGCCGCTCTTCCTTCGTATAATACCAACGGTTTAAGTATGGAAAAAACGATTCCTTCTGTTTATCCTGATGTTTTAGGGGTTTATCTGCACAAGGCTTTTTCTCCCTTAGATACGGAAGAAATAGATATAGAGAATTTATCTTTAGAAAATTCTATACAAGAAATCGTGGTTTTCAGATCCACCGCTTTTAAAGAAAGTTCGTTCTCTTGGAAGAAAGATATTATCAACCATTCAATAGAAAAAAAGCTTTTATGGGGTTATTTAGAAGAGTTTGCTAAATCAGAGGTTCTACCTGCTGATGGCATTTTGTTATACGGTCAACGTACCGATGATAAACAACAATTAGTGGAATTAATAGCGCAAAAATTAAAAATACCTTTTTATTATGTTTCCGTGGAAGCTTTATTTTTAAGTTTTCAACAGAATAAAGATGCTTCTGATTTAAACCAATTAGCTCATTTTATCCCTTCTGAACGTTCTATTTTATTTGTTGATAAAATGGATCTTTTTCCGCCTGAAGAACCTTTTATGACCCATTTATTGGCTACTTTAAAAGAAATACAAAAAACACGTTCTTTTTTAATTATCAGTAATGTTAATCAAGAAAAAAAGATGCAAAAACCTTTGTTTCCTGCATCTGAGAAGCTTTTTGCTATTGACATACCTTTTAATTTGTGGAATTTAGGCGAAAGATATAAATTTATCAAAATAAAGGGTAAAAAAGTTTTAGAGAGTAATTTAACTTTAATGCGTTATATTGCCGATAATACTGCAGATTGGGAACACCAAGAATTAGAACGCCTTTTAGCCTTATTGTCTGTTTCTAACCCAAAAAGGTCAGAAAACCAAGTGACTTTAGAAAAAATCCAAGAAAGCATGCATTTTCTGAAACTGACTCGTTTGCATCCGGAATTATCTTGGACCATATATCAAAAAAATATATTATCCCATCAAGCCGGTCATATTCTGGTCGAAATGGTTTTTAATCCTTCGCTAGGCGATTCATCTAAAAAAGAGGCGGAAAAACAACCTCCAGAAGACACGAAAGTTTGTCGTAATTGTTTAACTGTGTTAAATACAGCCAAAAAAGGGGGAAATGTCGTTTGGCAAAAGGATAATTTAATTCGCCAAATTTTTTATGCTTTAAGCGGACCTATGGCGGAAAAAACTTTATTGGATCAAAAATACCAAAGTTTCCACGCTTCTGAAGATTTACAGAAAGTAGATCAATTAATAAAAGACTTGCAAAAACATCAAAAACCGGAATATAAGCGCTTTTTAGCTCAAATAACTCCCCAAAAGGAAGAAAAAGAGGAGCATTTAGGGATTATAAATTTTTTCAAAGAACAAAGTAAAATTTTAATCCAAGCCAATAAGCCTCTTTTAGAAGACATTATTCACGATTTAGCCAATAATCAACCTTTGGAAAGAGAAGAAACAATCCCTCTGGTTTTACCACCTTCTTTGCAAGAAAATAACCTTTTTAAGGTGAATAAATTAGAGACCATAATTCATCCATCCAAAAAAATAGATCCTCTTCCGAACCTGTCTTTAGTTTCTGAAACCAAAGAAAAAACCATTTCTTCTTATCAAACCATGATTTGGACTATGGGAGTTTCAATCCCTCTTTTAAGTTTCTATCTTCTTAAAAAAATTTTTAAAGCTTAAATAACGTTCTTTTTTTCGTTGATTAAACGACGAAAAAAGAACCTTTTTTATAATGTAGAACTCTTCTTAATCTTTTGAGCTAACCCAAAACATCTGCTTTTATTATGTTATAATTTTATTAAAAGAGGTGAAATGTGAATATCTTTAAAACGCAATTTATTAGTTTTTTAAAATTATTGAAATATACGCATTTAAAAGAAATTTTAGAACAAAAGCAAAAACAAACTTTTGTTTGGGAACCAGAATTGGACCTTTTGCTTTCTCCGGAAGAGCAAAAAAACCCCATTATTCAAAGATTAAAACAACAAATTATTCCGGCTGAAAAAAATGCAGCCGTTTTAGAAGAACAAAAACAATTAGCAGTGAAATTACCGCAATTTAAAAAATTAGAGTTGTTATTTGGGCAATATTTGCAAAATAATTTCTCAGGTGAAGTTATTTATCATGAAAGTACGTCCTATCAAAAAAAGCTCTCTTATGCGATAAATAACCACGAATTCAGCTCTTTTGTGGATGTTTTTGGTGAGAATGATTCTGTGGTGGAACTTTATGAGGTTAAAGCCTCTCTGGCGAACGAATATTTAAAAATCAAATTTAAAGATCACGCTCAAAAAGAACATTTTTTATTCGAAGCAGTTTCCAACAAATCTCAATCGCCCCTCTGCTATCAAATCAACCCTCAAGCTTATGATTTTTTAAACCAAAATAGGCATTATTTAACTCCTCAAAGCAAATTAGGGAACCATCTTTATGATTTAGCTTTTCAAGCTTGGCTTTTAGAAAATAACCCTTTTTACAGAGAAAAAAAGAAAAAATATTTTTTAGTCTTGTTAAACGGGCAATACGTTTCTTCGGGTTCCAACACTTATGATTCTCAACTCTTTTCTGTGATCGATTTGACCGCAATAATGAGTTTAACCCACAAAATCATGGAAAAAGATGTGTTGGAATTAACTCAACATTTAAACGATTCCAACAGTGAAAAAGACTTGATGATGGAACAAATTCAACATTATACCAAAATACCGTTTAAAAATAATTTATTTACTTATTTTAATAGCCATTTAGGCTTTAAACAACAATCTGTGCGTGATTTATTACGACAAAATTATTATCATGCGTTGGATTTGCCGATAGATTGGTTGACTAGACCCAATAATTTAATGCAAAGAACGGCGATAGAAACCCAACAACCTTATTATCATTGGGAGAAAATCAACGCTATGATCAATACTCTCCAATATCCGCTTTATTTTTTAGATTTCGAAACCTTCCCTTCGCCCTTACCACGTTTTAAAGGCGAAAAACCTTATTCTCAATCACTGTTTCAATTTTCCGTTCATATTGAAAAAACACCTGGTTTATGCGATAAAAAGAAAGATAATTATGCCTTTTTAGCTTCAGATAATCAAACAGACCAGAGAAAAGCATTATTGGAAAAATTATTAACCATTATTCCGGACGATGGCGGCAGCATAGTGGTTTATTATAAGTCTTTTGAACAAAAAAGATTGGAAGAATTGGCATCTTTATTTCCCGAATATAGCTTAAAAATCAAAAACATGATCCAACGTTTATTCGATTTATTAGATGTTATCAAGGGCAATGTCAAAAGCTTTCAAAAATTAGGTTTTTCCAAAGAGGAAGCTAGTCAGCATAATTTTTATCATCCTGATTTGAACGGTTCTTACTCTATTAAACACGTGTTACCTTTATTTAGTACGATGAATTACGATCATTTAACAATTAAAAATGGTGCAGAAGCGCTCACGACTTACGCTAGTTTTCATCAATTAGAAAAAGACCAATTAGCCGAAAAAAAGGCAGCTTTATTAGAATATTGTAGTCAAGATACTTTCGCTATGTTTGAAATTTTAACAAAGATGAAACAACTGATATCCAAAAAGACCGAAAAAACGCAAAATATTACCTCAACATTCTAACCAGAAAAAGCTCTCTTTTGGAAAAATTTTTTTTCTGTCAGAAATTAATTCAAATGTTTTTCAATTTATCATTATAATATATAATAACCTTCATGTTGTTCTATCTTTTTTTTAAAAAAGCTTCATGAAAAGAAAAACCTACATAAACAAAAAACATCTTTTGACCATTAAATAACCAAAATGGGTGTTATCTCCAAGGATTAAAGAGGTTCAAGAAAGGAAAGAAACGATATGGATACATTAGCTCAAATATTAACTATTTTAAAAACTATCGCTTTTTTTGTTTTAATTTTTTTTATCATTTCTCAACGTAATAAGCCTTTTTTCAAACAATTATTTTCTAAAGGAAAAAAGGATCAAAAAGATCTTGACAAAAAGAAAGAAAAAACAGAAGATAAAACGCTTCATTCTCAACCTTTAACTGTTTCTTTTGAAGATATTATCGGTCATAACGAAGTTAAAGAAGAATTAACCGAATTAATCGATTTATTGAAAAATCAGGAAAAATACCAAGATAAAAACATAGATTTAGCGAAAACCTTTTTAGTTTCTGGTCCTTCTGGAGTGGGTAAAAATTTACTAATCAAAGCTTTATCTGTGGAAACCAATATGCCTTTATTTACGGTTTCTAGCTATAATTTAGTACAAATGTATGCTGATAATAGAGCCGGTATTGCTTTAATTAGAGAATTGTTCCAAGAAGCCCAAAAAAGCGCTCCTTGTATTATTATGATTGATGAAATAGATGTCATAGGTTTTAAAAAAAATTATATTATAGATGCGGTTTTTCTCCAATTTTTAGCCGAATTAGATCTTTTGAAAAAAAAGAACAATATTGTGGTAATAGCGATCACTAATAAATTTGAAATCCTAGATACTAATTTATTAAAAACAGGTCGTTTTGATCGTCATTTTATCCTTAACTTGCCCAATATTCATCAGAGAAAACAAATTTTAAAGATGTATTCTAAAAATAAAAAACTTTCTCCTAATGTTGATTGGAATAATATTGCCCAAAATACACAAGGTTTTAGCGGGGCTCAACTGCAAATGGTGATGAATGAAGCATCTATTTTATCATTACTAAAAGACAAAGAAAGAATCAATAACGAAACTATTAATGAGGCTATTGACCAAATAATCACCAATAATGAAGCGAAATCAAAATTACGTATTTCTCGTTCTAAACAACCCAATATCACTTTTAAAGATGTTGCTGGCAATGAAGAGACCAAAGAAGAAATGCAAGAATTAGTGGATTTTTTAAAAAATCCCCAAAAATATGCAGATATAGGCGCTTCTATTCCGAAAGGCGTTTTATTAACTGGTCCGCCGGGAACTGGTAAAACTTTATTAGCCCAAGCTTTAGCGGGAGAAACAAAAGTGCCTTTTTTGGTCACTTCTGGTTCTAAATTCGTAGAGATGTATGTTGGTGTTGGGGCGGCTCGCGTGAGAAATTTATTCCAAGAAGCCAGAGCGATCGCGCCTTGTATTATTTTTATCGATGAAATAGACGCTTTAGGGGGTCAAAGAAGTAATGTCCGCGGTAACGGTCATAACGAAGAATCCGACCAAGCATTAAACCAATTATTAACTGAAATGGATGGTTTTAGTAAAAATACCGGTATTATCGTGATTGGTGCTACTAATAGAGTGGATGTGATAGATTCAGCTTTATTAAGACCAGGACGATTTGACCGTCAATTAAAGGTGAATAAACCTGATGTTTTAGCGCGTGAAGCTATTTTAAAAATTCATGCCCAAAATAAAAAAATAGCGGAAGAAATTGATTTTAAAGCTATTGCTAAAAAAACTCAAGGTTTTAATGGAGCTCAATTGCAAGCCACTATGAACGAAGCGGCTCTTTTATCCGCTCGTTATAACAAAGAGATGATCACTAACGAGGAAATAGAACAAGCGATTGATAAAATTATAACAGGACCTTCCGAAAGATCCTCTTACCGCATTACTCCTAAAGAAAAAAATGTGACCACTTTTGCTGATGTTGCTGGCAATGAAGAAGAAAAAGAAGAAATGCAAGAGTTAATCGATTTTTTAAAAAATCCTGAAAAATACCAAGATATCGGCGCTTCTATTCCTAAAGGGATTTTATTGCAAGGACCGCCAGGAACTGGTAAAACTTTATTAGCGAAAGCGGTTGCCGGAGAAGCCGATGTTCCTTACTTTGTTGCTTCTGGTTCTGATTTTGTGGAAAAATACGTTGGTGTTGGTGCATCTCGTTTAAGAGCTTTATTTGAAGAAGCGCGTCAAAATATGCCTTGTGTTATTTTTATCGATGAAATTGAGGTTTTAGGCGGTAAAAGGCATGCGGATGCTAATGGAGGTTCTCAAGAAAGAGACCAAACTTTAAACCAATTATTGACCGAAATGGATGGTTTTGCTAAAACGACCGGTATTATTGTGATTGGTGCGACTAATAGGGCAGATATGCTAGATTCAGCTTTATTAAGACCCGGTAGATTTGACCGTCATTTCACTATTTCTTTGCCTACTGTGGAAGCGAGAGAAAAAATTTTAGCAGTTCACGCTAAAAATAAAAAAATGGCTGCTGAAGTCAATTTCCATCAGTTAGCCAAATATACTATCGGCATGAGCGGAGCCCAATTAGCTTCTGTTTTAAACGAAGCTTCTATTTTAACTGTCAGAAACAAAAAAACAGAAATAACTATGGTCGAAATAGAAGAAGCTATTGATCGTGTCATGATGGGACCAGCGAAGAAATATACCAAATACGAACCAGAAGAGAAAAAAATGGTAGCTTATCACGAAGCAGGACATGCTGTGATTGGTTTAAAATTAGAACATGCTCCTAAGGTGCAAAAAGTAACTATTATTCCGCGTGGAAGTGCTGGTGGTTATAATTTAATGATGCCCGATAAAGAGACTCTTTTTTCTTCTAAAAACAGGATGTTAGCACAAATTACCACTTTTTTAGGCGGTAGAGCAGCCGAAGAGTTAATGTTTGACGATATCTCTAACGGAACTTATAGCGATTTCAAATATGCTACCCAAATAGCGACCCAAATGGTCACTAAATTAGGAATGTCTGATTTAGGACCTGTACAAGATTCCATTTTTTCCGATAAACAAGCTGTTGATGCAGAAATTAAAAAAATAGTTAATAATTCATTAGAAAAAGCGCGTCAAATTATTGTTGAAAATAAGCCTTTATTAGAAAAAATAGCTCATGAATTGTTAGAAAAAGAAACCATTAACAAAGAAGACTTGGAAAATTTACTATAATGAAATAACTGATAACCGTTTTTTCATTATAGTAAAATAGTAAAAAGGACTTTTTGCCAGAAATTAAGATTTATCTATTATTCAATAAGGTTTTTTAGGCTTTTCTTTCGCTTTAAAACTTTCAAAATTCATCATTAACCATTTTTATCATTAAAGACCAAAAGAACCTAAAAAACAACAAAAATACAGTTTAAAGAAATATCTAAAAAATATTTTCATCAATTTTGCTTGAAAAAAGACCAATACCAAGAGATAAATAATGAGTTCCCATTTTAATTATGTTATAATTAAAAGGGGTTTTTTCATTATTTTTTAAATATATTTTAAAAAATATTTTATAATTTATAAGAATTACACAGGTATGGATTATAAAACTATTAACTATAATCATTGCCAAAATTTTTCTATAAATATTATAGATCAACGAATCATAAAAAACATTTTATAAATTTAAAACCAAAACTAATTATTATTACTAATAAACATATTAATTATAAAAAAGGATTAAAAAATAATGACAGATCACAAAATTATAGATGGTATTTTATTTAAAAAAATGGTAATTAATGGCACTATTAATTTAAAAAATAATTATCAAAAAATAAACAATTTAAATGTTTTTCCTGTTCCAGATGGAGATACAGGGACTAATATGCAAATGACTATGGTAGAAGGAATAGAAAAACTAAAACTTGTTGACGATCCGTCTATCGTGAAAACGTCTAAAGTTTTATCTGATGCTTTATTAATTAGTTCTAAAGGAAATTCGGGAGTTATTTTATCTCAGTTTTTTTCAGGAATTGCTGAACAAATTAACGTTTTTCAAACAGATACGATTGATATTCCTCAATTTATCGACTCTTTTGTGAATGGTTATAAAAAAGCTTATGAAGCGGTTATGGAACCCGTAGAAGGCACTATTTTAACTGTTTTACGCGAATCTATCGAAGCAACTCATAAGAAAAAGAGTTTTAAGACTTTAAAAGATGTTTTAAAATATATGATTAAACACGCTAAAATTTCTTTAAATAAAACAACGGATTTACTGCCTGTTTTGAAAAAATTTAATGTTGTTGATAGTGGCGGAGCGGGTTTTGTTTGCATTTTAGAAGGTATGTTAAATGTCTTAGAAAATGATGAATTAATGTTAGAAACAGACGATGCATTCAACGAAGGCGCTCATTCTTTTGATAATATCGAACATGTCGTAGAAGAAAATCTAAAATACATGTATTGTACTGAATATATCGTACAATTAAGACCTGAAAGTGGTTTTAATTTAGAAAATAAAAGAAAAGAATTATTAGAAATTGGTGATTCTTTGATTTTATTAGAAAATAATAATTTAGTTAAAATACATATTCATACTAATATGCCTGGCGATGTTTTAACTAATTTATTACAGTACGGAACTTTAAAAAGATGTAAAGTTGATAACATGAAAGAACAAAACGAAAACGTCGTGAAACAAAAAAACGCCGATAATTCTTCTCAATTAAGCTATTCGTTAATATCGGTGGTTTCTAATGAAGAAATCAAAAATATTTTTGCAGATATGAACGTTAATTATATCATTGATAAATCCGATAAATCTAATAAAACAGTTTCTTCAAAAGAATTTAGCAAAATTTTTAAACAATTAAAACCTTCTCATGTTATCGTTTTAACTAACGGTGAGGAGAATAAATTAGCGGCACAAAAAGCTTTAAAAGCTTACCCTGATTTAAAGGTGAATTTAGTAGAAACCAAAAATATAGCTGAAAGTTATAGCGCACTTTTATCTTTTGATGAAACGGCTTCTTTACAAGATAATTTAGCGAATATGCAACAAAACATTAAAGAAAATAAAATTGGTGAAGTAGTTCATTTAAAAAAAGCTAATCAATTTCCTACAGATTCATTAAATATTAATGAAGAACATTTTGCGGAAATATTAGAATCTTTAAAAAATAATAAAGATAATTATTTAGCCATTTTAGAAGAAAAAATTCTTTATAATCATTTAGAATTAAACGCATTAACACAATATTTATTAGAAAAAATGGTTAATTCAGACAATAAATTTTTAACTATTTTTTATGATTATAAAAAAGTTTCTCAAGAACATTTAGACCAAATAGAAGGTTTTTTATCAGATAAATATCCTTTTTTAGAAGTTGAAAAAATAGAAAATGACGATACAATGCGTCCTTATATGTTTATTTTAGAATAAAAAATAATAAATTAATTTTTATTATTTTTTTGTGTGGATATGGCGGAATGGTATACGCGCATGTTTGAGGGACATGTGAGAAATTTTCTCGTGTGAGTTCGAATCTCATTATCCACACCATAACAAAAAAAGACAACAAAAAGTGCTTTTATTGAAGGTTCGGCCGAGTAAATGATTTATTTTTGATAAATAATGCATTTTTTTATGTTTTTTTAATATAATAAATGATACACTATAATTAGTAATAAATTGTTAATTTAGATTATATATAATATTTCTTGTTAGGTGGTTATTTTATATAATCACTTTTTTAATTTTATTCCCATTTACAAAGGAAAAGATTTCAGAAAAGGAGGGTTTTTTTTGAAAAATAAAGAATTTTTAAACAATATAGATCAATTATCGCAAGAATACGAACTGACTCGTGAACAGACTATTCAATCTTTTGAAAAAGGTTTAGTTTCTGGTTGTAAAAAAAATTATCAAGTTAAAAGTTGTCGTACAGAAATTAATCCAGAATATGATGAAATTTTCTTATATAAACAATATTTAGTAATTGATCATAACGACGAAGAAACGCCAAACGCTAACGAATATAGTTGCCTTGATTTAGAGGAGGCGCAAAAATTAAAAGAAGACGCACAAGTAGGAGATATTATCGAAATTGAAGTTGATCCGAAAGATTTTAATTTTTATGCTAGTAAAGATTTTAAAAATAAATTTAACGAAGAATTGATCAAACAAAAAAGAGAGACCATTTATAATTTTTTTAAAAATTATGAAAACAAATTGATCAGCGGTAAAGTAATAGCTGAAAATGATCATTTCTACACTTTAGAATTAGAAAAAGAAATCAATACTTTATTATCTAAAAAAGAAACCCTTCTTAATGATAATTTTCATATTGGCGAAAGAATTTTAGTTTTTGTCGCAGAAGTTCAAAATACTACTAAAATGCCTAAAATTTTTGTTAGTAGAGTTCATGTTAATTTTGTTGTTGAATTATTAAAAGAATTTGTTCCAGAAGTGCAAGAAGGCATCATTAAAATTATGGGAATAGCGCGTATACCCTCAGACAGAATTAAAATAGGTTTAATTTCTACTGATCCTAAAGTAGACCCTATTGGTTCTTGTATCGGTGAGGGCGGAAGCAGAATTAAAAGTGTTGTTAGCATTTTAAAGGGTGAAAAAATTGATTTATTTCAATGGAGTTCCGATCCGATAGAATTGATAACCAACTCTCTTCAACCAGCTCAAATTCTTAAAATTACCGCTATTAACGAAAAAAATAAAACAGCGTCTGTTGTGGTGGCTGATGATCAAGTCTCTTTAGTAATTGGTAAATTAGGTAAAAACGTTAAATTAGCTGCTCAAGTGACTAAATGGAACATTAACATTCAAACCTTATCCCAACAAGAAGAAGTAGAATGATTTAATCGTTATGGTGAAAAAAGCATTCTTACCCAAAGATATTTTAAGAACTTGTATCGCTAGTCGTCAAAAAAGACCCAAAAAAGAGTTGATTCGTGTAGCGATTTCCAACCGAGGCGTTATTTCTCTTGATTTGGAACAAAAACTACCCGGAAGAGGTGCTTATTTTATTTTAAATAATGAAAATCTTTTGTTAATTCAACAAAAAAAACTTTTAGACAAAAAATTAAAATCTTTTGTTGATGAAAAGATTTATAAACAACTTTGGGATTTGTTAAATTGATAAGAGAAGAAAAATACTATTCAAAGGAGAACAGAAAAATATGAATTTAGAAAAAAATCCAAAAGAAGAAAAAGCGACTGATAACGAAACTATTGGAGTAACAAGTTATGTTTTCAATCCTAAACACACAGTTCAAGATTTAGCTAAACACTTACAAGTTTCTAATATTTTTTTAATTAAAAAAATATTACAAATGGGTGTTAAAACTAATATTAATCAAACCTTAGATCGCGAAACTATTGAACTTTTGGGATTAGAATTAAACCTTAAAATCATTTATTCTCCTCAAGCTGATCCAGATCAAAAAAAAGGTAAAGCCAAAAAAGAGAACGCTAAATTGACCAAAAGAGCTCCTATTGTGACTATTATGGGTCATGTGGACCACGGTAAAACAACTTTATTAGATTCTATCAGACAAACTCGTGTAGTAGACCAAGAATTTGGGGGGATTACTCAACATATTGGTGCTTACGAAATTAGTTATAATGATAATAAAATAACTTTTATCGACAGTCCAGGTCATGAAGCTTTTTCACAAATGCGTTCTAGAGGGGCTAAAGTAACTGATATTTGTGTTTTAGTGGTAGCTTGCGATGACGGAGTAAAACCGCAAACTATTGAATCCGTAGAACATGCTAAAGCGGCTAATGTAGATATTATTGTTGTTATTAATAAAATCGATAAATTGAACAATAAAAAAGAAAACATTATGACCGAATTATCTAATTATGGTTTATTACCTGAAGAATGGGGCGGAAATACTCCTTATATTGAAATGTCGGCTCTTAAAAAACAAGGTTTAAACAACTTATTAGAAATGATTTTATTAATGAGTGATATTAAAAACATTCAAACTGATTTAACTAAAAAAGCCGAAGGAACTGTCTTAGAAGCTAGTTTAGTGAAAAATAAAGGTCCTTTAGCTACTTTAATTCTCACTAACGGAATTTTAAAAATCGGTGATGTGGTTGTTGTCGGGGAAACTTATGGTAAAATACGTTCTATAGAAGATGATTTAAAGAAAAGTTTTAAACAAGCGGTACCTTCGCAACCAGTAGTAGTTTCGGGTTTAAAACAAGTTCCTCAAGCTGGCGATCATTTTATGGTAGTTCAGAATGAAAAAGTCGCAAAACGTATGGCAGATGAAAGGCAACATTTAGCGAAAGAAAAAAAATACGCTCTTTTAGACGAAACAGCAGCTTATAATGATAATGTTTTTGAATTAGAAGACGAAAACGAAACTAAAACTTTAAACATCATTTTAAAAACTGATACACAAGGAAGTATTGAAGCGATTCAAAAAGCTTTAGGGCAAATGTCTACCGAAGAAGTGAAAATTAATTTCATTAAAACTTCTGTAGGAATGGTAACTATTAATGATATCAATTTAGCCAAAACTTTTGAAGCTTTATTGATTAATTTCAACACTCCTTTAAATAATGATTTGCTTAAGTTTGCGCAAGATTCTAAAGTAGAAATTAAAACTTATCAAATTCTTTATAAAATGATGGAAGATATTGAAATTGATTTGAAAAAATTAATCAAACCTGTTTTTGAAGAAAAAATGATGGGCCAAGCTGAAGTTAGAAAAATATTTTATATTAGTTCTATCGGCCATGTAGCAGGTTGTTATGTTACTAGTGGAACCGTTTTTAACAATTCTTTAGCGAAAGTAATCCGTAATAAAGAAGTGATTTACGAAGGTAAAATAACTTCTTTAAAACATTTAAAAAATAATATCAATAGTGCCAAACAAGGTCATGAATGTGGTATTGTTTTAGATAATTTCAACACTTTTCAAGTTGATGATATAATAGAATCCTCTAAAATGGAGAAAGTAGTGTAAATAATATGAGTATTACAAATGAAAGAACAGCGAATTTAATTCACAAAGAAATAGTTTTTATAATTAATCAAATAGTTAGAAACGACCAAATAGGGTATATCAATGTCACTGATGTTGATTTAACTAAAGATTTATCCTTTAGTAATATTTATTATACTCTTTTAAAAGATGACGAAGAAACTGTGGCTTTAGCGGCTGAAGTTTTAGAAGAACATAAAAAAGAAATTCGTATGGAATTGGCTAAAAAAATCAGAAATATTAAAAAAATTCCTAATTTAATTTTTAAATATGATCAATCTTTAGTTTATGGCAAACATATTGATAAACTTTTAGAAGACATAAATAAATAAAAAAGATAAATATTTATTATTTATCTTTTTTTTATTATATATTATCTGTATATAATAAGAATAAAAGAGGTTCAGGATGTTTGCGGAAATTATTATAGATGTAGAAAGTGCTTCGTTAAATCAATGTTTTGATTATGTTATACCTACTGAATTAGAACCTTTAGTGAAAAAAGGTATGAGAGTGATTGTGTCTTTTGGTAAACAGAACACACACCGTTTAGGTTATATTGTTAAAATTAAATCCACTAGTAAATTAGCGAAAAAACCGATTCTTGAATTATTGGATAAAACACCTTTTTTCGATGAAGAAATGTTTTTATTAGCTGATGAAATTTTAAAAATCCCTTTTACGCTGAAATCTTCTGTTTATAGAACCATTTTCCCGAAAAGCCTTTTAGTTCCTTATGTTAAAAAAATAATCGTTCTTCAAGAAGAATTGATACCTTCTGAAATTAAAACTTATTTAGAGAAAAATAAATGGCTTTTAAAGGTCGAAAAAGAATCTTTAAACAAGGAATTGCAAAAATTAAAAAACCAAAAAATCATTGATATTATCACTATCACTAAAGATGATTTAAAAGAATTATCTTATGAAAATATGATAAAAAAAACTGTTCGTAAAAAAAAATCCTCTCTGATAGGGGATAAAAAAAAGGTTTCAGAAGAACTAGTTAATAAAGAAATTGTGTTAACTTCTCATCAACAAGCTGTTTTTGATAAAATAGATTTATTTCGTCAGCAAACTTATTTATTATATTATGACAGTGATTTAGATAAGACGCACCTTTATTTAAAATTAATAGCACAGAATTTAGCCAACCAGAAACAAATCCTTCTTTTAGTCCCGGAAATTATTTTAATTAAACAATTGGTAGCTCAAATTAAAACTTTTTTTCCTAATTTACCGATCTCAGTTTTAAACGGAGAAATGACTCATTTGGAAAATTTCAAACAAAATCAAGCCATTAAGGAACAAAAAATTAATTTAGTGATTGGTACGAGGATGGCGGTTTTTTCGCCTCTTAATAATTTAGGCACTATCATTATCGACCAAGAACATGATGAATCTTTATTGGAAAAAGAAAAAATACCTAATTATGATTCTAAAGAATTGGCTCATATTAGAAGTCTTTACCACAAGATCCCTTTAATTTTAAGCAGCCCGACCCCTTCTTTAGAAAGTTATTACCGTTTTAAAAAGAAAGAAGATGAATTGTTAGTTTTAAAAGTAAATGATAAACCAAAAACGATGAAACTGATTGATATGAGGGAAGAATTGAAAAAAGGCAATTTATCGCCTTTATCGACAGAATTAACTCAAGCTTTAGAACAAAACATTGAAAATAAGCGTAAAAATATTTTATTTATTAATTCGAAAGGTTTTTCGCCTTTTGTGTTATGTCGTTTTTGTAGTTATGTTCCTAAATGTGTTAAATGTCAACAAAGTTTAACTTTTTTCCGTTCTAAAAACGTTTTAAAATGTAGTTTTTGTGGATATAGTGAAAAATTCACTCCTAAATGTCCTTCTTGCTCAGAAATAGCTATGAAAAAAGTTAGTTTAGGGATTGAATATGTGGAAGATTTTTTACAAGATAAATTCCCACATAGCAAAATAGTGAGAATGGATTCAGAAACTATTACTAATGTCAAAAAATACGAAAAAATATTAAATGATTTTAAAAAAGATAAAATAGATATTTTATTAGGGACCCAAATTATCGCTAAAAATTTCAATTTTTCTAATGTCTCTTTAGTGGGCATTATTATGGCAGATATCTTATTAAATATTCCTCATTTTAAAGCTTCAGAAAAAACCTTTCAATTATTAACTCATATGGCTAAACACGCTCAAGAAGAACAAGTTATGGTACAAAGTTACGATACTCAACATTACGCTATCACTAGCGCTGTGAATTATAATATCAATTATTTTTTAAAAACCAATTTACAAGAAAGAAAGACTTCCCAAAATCCGCCTTTTGTTTTTGTTAGTAAAATAATGATAGCTCATAGATTTATTAACAATGTGTTAAATATCGCTCATAATTTGAAAAAAATTTTAGAAAACAATGTTTATCATAAAATAAAAGTTTTAGGTCCTTCTATTCCTTTAATTCCTAAAAAAAACAACTTATATCGTGTTTTATTAACGATCAAATATAATGATTGGCCTTTAAATTTAGATTTTATTATTAAAAATCATTTACAAAAAGACGCTTTATTGTTATTCGATCGTTTCGCTAATATTATTTAATTATTATAAATAATTTTATTATTAAATATAAAATATGTAATAATTTAAAAATAATTTTATAATTATTAAAATAA
>NZ_JABUOH010000050.1 GCF_013391955.1 Candidatus Phytoplasma pruni | reverse complement strand
GTCCAAAAAAAAATGAAAAGTCTCCACTAAAATGAAAAGAAAATGACATTTTGTTGAGAATGATGAATTTTAGGCGTAGTTGTAGCGTCAGACTTGGTTATTCTGTTGGTTTTTGTTTTCTCGCCTGAACGTGGTGTGTGTAAAATATACCCATTTTTCTTGTTAAAATAGATTCAATACTTAAAAAATGCCTCATAATTGTTGTTGGTTTGAGAGGTTGATGTTTTTATCAAGGTTTTATTTTACTCAGTGATTTGATATGGTTTTGGACGTCATTAATAGACTGATGAACTTGTTTGAGGTTTGTTTAAATATGAAAATTGTTTTTCTCTGCCTGAGCGTGTGTTGTTATATGTGGTTGTTGGATGGAGGTGGTTGTGGTTATTTAATATAGTCGTGGTATTCGAAAGGGGAGGCTTTTAGAAATTGGAGAGGCGTCATATAATTTAATCTGGTTAGGATGTGTTCGCTGTTCCAAAAACGGCTGAATTGTTTTAAGTATCTCATGTTTGCTCGTGCGGGCAAGGAGGCTAGGTTGGGGATTGTGAGTTTTAAAAGCGCGCGGAGACGTCCAAAAAAAGATTCGATGATCCCGTTGTCCTCTGGGGATGCTTTGGCGGACATAGAAGTTGTGAATCCCTTTTTTTTGAGGTATTTTTGGAATTTGTGGGAACGATAGATGACTCCTTGGTCGTGATGGATGATGCATGGTGCTTTTAACGCGGGTAGTTGCTTGAAGGTGTTGATTAATAACTCTGTGTTTTGTCGGCGGGAAGTATAACAGGCTACGATTTGAGAATTGTATGCATCAATGATAGCGCTGAAATAAACGAGGCCGTTCTTAGTTTTTTGGACCATAACATCGGTGAATAGTTTTTCGAGTGGTCTTTGGGCGTCAAACATTCTTTGAATGATGTTGGGAATCGGACCCTTGTTTTCTCTGTAATAACAGAATTTCTTTTTGGGATAGATGCGACATTTTAAATTGTTTGCGCGCATGATTTGTTTCACCCTCCTTTCAGGGATGGTGGTTTGGTGTTCCTTTTGGTAAAGATGACGGATTTTGCGGTAGCCGTACATATAATTTTCTCTTTCACAGAGCTCTTTGATGCGGATTACTTGGAGTTCGTATAACTTTTCTTGGGCGGTTTTTTTCTCTTGGGTTCTTTTTTGTTGATAGAACCATGATTTGCTGACTTGGAGGTGGTTTAACATTTGGATGACTGGTATTTTATCTTGAAATTGTTCGATTAAGGCGAAAATTTCTTGAAAGGGTGGTTTTTCTCTTTGACTGAGAGCTTGTTGGAAAAAATCCTGTTCTGTTTGGTATCTTTCCGTCAGAGGTGGTTTGGGTTTTAACGGACGACCGATGCCGGTTGATAACCGGTGAGGTTGGCCGGTTTGGTCCCAGTGATGCCAGAGATAGATGCTAGAACGGTGGGTGATTTTTAAATTTTTTTGGATATAGGGAACTGAATAACCTTTATTTCTCATTTTGATGGCTTCTTTTTTTGTGTTTAATGTGTAAACTTTTTTCGACATTTTTTGTAAATCTCCCTTTTTTTATTGTCACCAGTCATTATATAATTCTAAAAGATGAAATGCAAGCGTTTTTGTGATTTTTTT
>NZ_JABUOH010000005.1 GCF_013391955.1 Candidatus Phytoplasma pruni | reverse complement strand
TTTTAACTTTTAAAACTTTAAGAATGTTTTTGACTCCTGTTTCTCAAAAAAGATATAAAAAACAGACTCTAAATAAAAAACAGACTCTAAATAATAAGAGTCTTTTTTTTATATTCATAATAAATTTTGTTATACTAAAATTAAGCACCTTTTGGAAGGTGTCTAATATCCTTTCTAAAGGTGTGTGACCAACTAAGAAAGGAGTTAAAGCAATATGTTTTTTTATTTTAAAATAAAAATAACGGTGTATAAAAACACCGTTATTATAGAAATAGAGCCTCCCCCAGAGGCTCTTTTCTTTAACCAACTTAAGAAATGAGTAACACAATGTACTGTTTTTTTATAACCCCATTCAAACCTGAAATTAATGTTAATAATGTTACATTACCAACATTAACAACCCAACTATTAAATGGAATCATTTTTATTATAACAAAAAAATAAATTAAAAGCAATCTTTTTAATAAGTTTCCATTTGATAAGGTAAAACAAAACCTAATTCTTGAAAAGTTTGAGTGGTCATTTCAAAGTGATAAAGTAAGGTTTTTTTGGTACCACTACGATTTTTTTTAATATTGACTTCAATAATTTTTTGGGTTTCGTTGTCGCTAGATTCTAAATGAAGTTGATTTAAGGTTCTTTTATACGAAAAAAGAGACTTTTAAGTCTCTTTGTTTTGTTAAATCTTTTTTTGAATAAAATAATTACAATAATTTTTCTATTTCTTCTTTCGTTATTGTTTCTTGTTTAATTAAAAGATGAGCTATTTTATCTAATAAAGTTTTATTCTCTTTCATTATCTTTTTAGCTTCTATCATACATTCATCAATAATTTTTTTAATTTCTTGATTAACTTTTTCGTTTTCAAAAAACATATTATCTTTAGTTTGTATGGGACCTAAATCAGACATCCCTAATTTGGTCACCATTTGGGTCGCTATTTGGGTAGCTGATTTGAAATCACCGTAAGCTCCGTTAGAAATATCATCAAACATTAATTCTTCAGCTGCTCTGCCACCTAAATAAGAAGTAATATTAGCCAACATACGTTTTTTAGAGGAAAAGAAGGTTTCTTTTTCAGGTAACATTAAATTATATCCTCCAGCATCTCCACGAGGGATAATGGTTACTTTTTGAACTTTAGGAGCATGTTTTAATTTTAAACCGATGACAGCATGTCCTGCTTCATGGTAAGCGACCATTTTCTTTTCTTCTTCGTTGTATTTTCTAGATTTTTTCGCTGGACCCATTAAAACACGATCAATGGCTTCTTCTAATTCTATCGTAGTGATTAATTTTTTATCATTTCGAACTGTTAAAATAGAAGCTTCGTTCATGATTGAAGCTAATTGAGCCCCACTCATAGAAGGTGTTTGTTTCGCTATTTGTTCTAAATTAACGGATGGAGCTAGTTTTTTATTTTTAGCATGTACTTTTAAAATTGCTTTTCTTGCTGTAACATCAGGTAAACCAACTGTAAATTGACGATCAAATCTGCCTGGTCTTAATAAAGCTGAATCTAGCATATCTTTGCGGTTGGTAGCGCCGATAACGATAACTGTTGATTTTTCTTCAAATCCATCCATTTCGGTTAATAATTGATTAAGAGTTTGGTCTTTTTCTTGAGAACCGCCCTCACCATTGCCTCTTGAACTGCCTAAAACATCGATTTCATCGATAAACAAAACACAAGGAGCGTTTTGCCTTGCTTCTTTAAATAATTCTCTTATTCTTGAAGCTCCGACACCAACGTATTTTTCTACAAATTCAGATCCTGAAGCAACAAAGAAAGGTTTATTCGCTTCGCCAGCTACCGCTTTAGCTAATAAAGTTTTACCAGTTCCAGGAGGTCCTTCTAATAAAACTCCTTTAGGGATAGAAGCCCCTATTTCTTTATATTTTTGGGGATTTTTTAAAAAATCAATTATCTCTTTCATTTCTTCTTTTTCTTCTTCGTTACCAGCAACATCTTTAAAAGTGATAGTTTGTTTCTGGCTTGGAGCAAGACGGAAAGGAGATCTTTCCGCCGGTCCGGAAACTATTTTATCAATCGCTTGATTAATTTCTCCATTAGTTATTTCTAATTTATTATTTCTCACTGATAAAATAGCCGCTTCATTCATAGTGGCTTGAAGTTGGGCCCCGCTAAAACCTTGTGTATTTTGGGCTACTATTTTTAAATCAACTTCGGGAGCTAATTTTTTATTTTTAGCATGCACTTTTAAGATCTCTTCACGTGCTTTCGCATCAGGCAAACC
>NZ_JABUOH010000049.1 GCF_013391955.1 Candidatus Phytoplasma pruni | reverse complement strand
CGTGGTGTGTTTGGGATTTGTTGTATCGTGAGACAGTGTTTTTTGGGATGATGGTTTTTTTTGTAGGTTGTTGGTTGAGGTGGGTTGAAAGGGTGGTTAAGATGTTTAGTTATACTAATATTTTTGGCGGGGTAAATTAATGAAATTGAGGAATGCAAAAAAAATAGATGATTTTTGGGGTTAAAAAAATTTGGGGAGGGATTTGAAAAAAATTATTGCGCCAGGATTCCGACCGAAAAAGGGGGGTTTGAGGCTAATGGGGGGATTTGTTTGTGTTTTGTATGTTTGTAAAAAAGTTTTTCGTTTTTGGGTTGAGATATTATTGATAATATTTTAATTATCGTCAATACAAATACAACACGCCCAGGAATTTCTTTACAAATATCGATTTTTGTAGAAATGTTCTTCTTTTTCAATAAAGAATTGTTCCGATGTTCGTAGAATCTTGTTTATTTATATATATAGATACCTTTACCAGATATAAAGAGGCAGATATCATGTGTCTACCTCATAATCGGTATCTATATAAATATAAAATATCGGGGGTCGGAGTTGACGGATTGAAGGTTGATAAGAAAGATTGGGAGGTGTTTGTCATGTGATAGTTGCATGTTAATTATGCGATAATTGTGTGTTTGTTAATTGATAGTCGCATGTTAATCATGTGATAGTCATCCTTTTGTTGCCTATTTTAGGATGAAAATGAATTTTCTATGAGAATTTTTTGGATTTTTTCAAATGTTTTGATATCAAATCTTTGAGTTAATTGTTGTTGTAATTGATTGATTTCTTTGATTTTAGCGGGAGATAATTGGGTTGTGTGATCTAAAACGATTGGTTCTTTTTCAATTGTGCCGTCTTTTTGGTTTCTTTCAATTAATAATTTGTAATATTTTTTACCTTTTAAATCTAGGTAATATTGGGTGTTATTTTCTTGATGAAATAAAGTGTTAGGACTTAAAGGATATTCTTTGCCGTCAAAATTAAACCATTTTTTATCCGAACGTTTTTTGATAACAGCGTAGCCGATGCCTTTTCGTTGGCGGTAGATGAATTCGTTGATGATGGGAAGATCTTCTTCGCGGTAATATAGGATGCCAGTAGAGGTGTTTTTATAATTAGTGGGGAATAACTTGTTGTATTTGTCTTTTTTGTGAGGATCTAAACGTAGTAATTTTAAAGTGTTTAATTTGATGGTAGGAATAGCCGCGAGAATGTTTTTGATGCGGTTTTTTTGTTCGTTTTTGTATAAAGTTTGAAAGATGGGTTCTGATGATAGAGTGTAGGGATTGATGGGGGATTTGTGGGACTCTTTTTCCGGGGAGTGGGGTGTTTTTGTGTCTTTTTTGATGATTTCTTCTTTGAAAGATTGGATTTCTTTTTGGATTGATTCGTCGGTGAAAAGAGTTTTTTTGCGGGGGTTGTAGTTCGCCTCTTGATAATGTTGTTTGTTGGTTTTGTGGGTAGTGATGAAAACATTATAGATAAAAGGTGTTCCTAGGGTTTGTAAAAATTCTTTGATTTGTTCTAAATCGTTGGTTGTGGTGTTTGTATTCTTTTTGGCGGAGGAATTGCCGCCTGCTTTAAAAATTTGTTCTTTTTCTTGGTTCATTTTTGTTTTCTCCTTTGATTTTTATGGTTTAAAATGAGATTTTGATAGTTAGTTGATAATTTTATCAACTATGGAATTAAGTTGGTTAATTGAGGTGGTTTTAGAGGTTATTGGTTGTTGTTAGATGGATGGTTGGTAGTGATTTTGTTTGGGTAGGTTGATGTTTGGAGGGCGTTGTGTCAATGCCTGAACGTTGTGTGTTTGTTGGAACGTTGTATGGATTGGGGGGTTGATATTCCTTTTAAAAAAATGTTTTTGATGTTTGATTATTGTGTTTTTGTAGGTTTGTTGGTTGTTTTTGAGAAATTGATGGTGGTTTTGGAAAGGTGTTTGCGGTATAAAGGAGAGTGGGTTTTATACCGTAAATTTTTTTATATACCGTATTTTTTTGGGGAGTGAATGGGTGATTAAAGAGGGTGTGATTGATAGTATTTTTGGATTGCTTTGTTGGTGATTGCGTTTATTTGGATAGGGAAGGTGAAAGTGTTGAAAGCGTCATCCCAAGGGTCGGAGTTGATGATTTGTTCTGCTAAGACGTTAGATGGATGATGACCTAATTTTTTTATGATGTAATCAAGGCTTTGTTTTTGGGAGGAGGTTAATTTGGCGAGATTGCCGTGCGGATGTGGGTTGAGAGGTTCGTTGGTGTGGTGGCGGTAGAAAAAATATAAATCTGGAATGATGGGTCCATAAACCCAGGCTTCGATTGCTTCTTGAAATAAAGGTTGGTGGCGATTGATTAAATGGTGGGTGTGGGAGTAGTATATTAAATAATTTAGTTTGAGGAAATTGATGGGTTTGGTTTGATTGATGATGTAATTGCTGAGATGAAGAAGGTTGTGGAATAAAAATTTGTTTTGCATAGGTGGTCCTTTCTTGGGGGGATGTTGATTCATTGTTGGATGTTGTGTTAATGCCGGGGCGTGGTGGTGGGTTGGATTGTTGTTGATTTTGGTTTTTTTTATTAGTAAAATTTTAATTTTTAATATTCTTTTTCTTTCGTTTTTTTAGGATTATTTTTTCAAATGATGAGAAAAAGGATTTTTAGGCGTTGGTATTTCATCAAGATTTGTTGATGGTTTATTTATAGGGAAATTGATTGTTTTTAAAACAGAACCATCAGGGTTGTAAGAGGTGTATTTGGTAGAAATACCGTTTGTAGGTTCGTATTCATAGATGTAATTGATTTTTTCATTAAAGTCGTACCAAATTGATGTGATTCTTTTTTCGGATTGGGGGTCGTGAAGATTGATATAACGAAGAGAACCATCAGGATGATAGAAAGCGGATTTAGTGATTTTGTTGGTTTGAGAGTCATAGATGCGGATGTAGCGGATGGAGCCGTCGGGGTTGTAGAAAGTGGATTTGGTTTTTTGGTTTTCGGAATTATATTCATAAATAGTTTGAGGATGTTCGCTGATAATTTCTTCGGGGAAAAAGATCATAGTTTTGAGGAGGGATTTTGTTTGAGGGTCGAATACTCGAACACCATAGATAGTTTCGTTGGGATTGCAATAAATTTCTTTGATGATTTGATCTAAATGGTTGTATTCGGTGATAATTTTGTAGTCATTGTCATCAATATAAGTTAATTCTTTGTATGTTTTTTGTTTCATTTTTTGTTTTCTCCTTTGGGGTTTTTGATTATTTTTGAGATTGTGTTGATGCCTGAACGTTGTTGTATTGATATTTTTTTGTTGGATGGTGGGGTGGATTATTTGGTGGCGGTTTATTTATAATTTGTTTTGACGATAATATTCATAAATGTTGTTTTGGGGGATGATTCTCTCTTCGAAACGTTGATTCAATCGCCAAGCATTGATCCAAGGATCTTCTGTGTGGCTTTTGTCGGTTAATTGGACGCTGGACCAAGAACCGTATTTTTTTAAGATGTATTTGATTGATGTTTGTAATGAGGGTTTTACATCTATTTGGAAGTTGATTTGGGAGAAATCAATTCGGATGGGTTGTGTTTGATACCCTATAAACAGAAAATATAATTTAGGGATGACAGGTCCGTAAGGCCAGGCTTCGATGGAGGAATTGATGATTGCTTCTTTTTGTTTGGTTTTTACTAAATGATGGATGTGGGAGTAGTAAACTAGTTTTTGGAGTTTAAGATTGGTGATATCTAGGATGTTTTGTTCTTGGGCGGTTTTTAATAAATAAAATGTGCTTTGAATTAATCCTGGGTCGTGTTGGGATAAATGGTCTAAAACGCATTGTTCGTAGGGGGAGTTATTTTGATGGTGGGACATGGTCTTTGTTTTCCTTTTCTTTCTTTGTTTTTTGTTGAGATTGTGTTGATGCCGGAGCGTGTGTGTTGTGATTGTTGTTATATTATTTTGTGTGTGGTGGATGGTGGGATTGTTGTTTTTATTTCAATGAAAAAGACCCCGGGGATGGGGTCTTTGGGGGGATGGGGTTATTTTTTGATGTAGAGGATGGCGGTGTTTTTGAAATGTTGACTATGGGAGGTAGGTTGGATGGTGTAGGTGTTGGTGTTGGTGAATAAACGGTAAACGTAGTATAGACCGGTGTTGTAGTCAATTATTTCTAATTCTGAGGCTTGTTCGCCGAATATTTCTTTTAGTTTGTCGTGAATGGAGGAGATGGTTTGGCAATTTTGGAACCGTTCGTCTTGGGGAGAGATGATTTTAGCGAGATTTTTTCTTTTGATGGTGGGGGTTGAGGGGATTTTTAAATTCAAAAGAAGGGGTGTTTCGTAGGAGTGGGTGGTTTTATGCCAGGAGGGATTATTTTGATTGTTCGGCGAGTTCATATGGTATTGTAATGTTAATTTGACTGGGTGTTAAATTATTGTCTTTATATACTGATGTTGCTTCTTTATTTTCTTCTGCACGCATGATGTCGGCTTTTAATTTAATTTTGTGTTGGATTTCCAAGGTTTCTTTGGCTGTTATGGCAGGTTTGTCTGTGTCGGAATATTCTTTCCATTGGTCGCCTTGTTTGTAATAATGTTTCACTTCTAAAGCTTTTTTTAATAAACCAACTATTAATTCCTCATTTGGTCCACTAATGCCTTCTTGCTCGATTTCGATGCTGTCAGTTATGACCTTTTGGTTGATTTCTAAATAGGCTGTTTGAGCGCTTAAATTTTTGACGGAAACAGTATAGATAAGTTAGTGGGTTTCGTTGTCTTTAAGAAAGACTCCTTCTGGGGCTAATGAACCAGTTGTTGCGTCGATTACTTTCCATTCAATTAAATTGTCGGGAGTAGATGGTTTGATGATGGATAATTGTGCTGCGGCACGAGTGTTGTGCCACCAGAAAGCAGCGGAGGCGGAGGCAGAGATGATGAGGATGAGGATGAAGATTAAAAGGGGATGGGGTTTTTTGCCGGAGCGTGTGATATTTGGTTGTGGATTTTTGTTGTTTGTTGTTTTCATGATATGTTTTCCTTTCGTTTGGGGGATGTTTTTTTATTTTATTTTCGTAGTTTAGAGTCGGTTGCGGACTTGGGGTGGGTTGTTGGATGGGGGTGTTGTGTTAGATGCCGGGGCGTGTTGTGTTGTTGTTGATTTGATGGAGGGTGTTGTGGTGGATGGGGGGTTGATTAATAGAGGGGGAAGTGGACTATTTCTTTGATGGAATTGTCAGGGTTGAAGAGAGTGGTTTGGGTTTTGTGGTCGTTTTGGGGGTTGTAGTAGGTGATGGCTTCGAGAAAACCGTCTCTTTCGTAGATCATTGTTTTGATGCGGTGTTGGGTTTGAGAGTGGTAGGTGGTGATGGAGCGAATAGGACCGTCGTTGTAATGACGGATTTCTTTGATGATTTTTTCAGTTTGGGGATTGTAGGAGGTGATAATTTTTTCGCCGAATAGACAGTAGTGGGTGATGAATTTGATTTTGGGGGACATAGGATTCTCCTTTTTTATTTGATTTCTTTTTATTTTTTTTGTTTGTTTTCTTTTTATTTGGGTTTTATTTTTGGGTGTTGTGGGGGATGCCGGAGCGTGGGGTGTGTTATTTGTCGGATGGGGTGGATTGATATTCTTGGAGGGCGTCTTTGTATACTTGTTGGGCGAGTTGGTGTTCTTGGAGGGCGAGTTGTTTGATTTTTTCGTTGGCGGTTTTTTGTCTGGTGGTGGTGTTTTTACCACGGCGAGTGTGGGTGTGATTGCCATATTCGAGGTCGTAGTAGGTAATGTAGGCAATGGTGCCGTTTTTTTTGTAGCGGGTGGTTTTGACGGGATTGCTGGTTTGGGAGTTGCATTCGTCGATGCGATCGAGAAAGTTGTCAGGATAGTAGGAAATGTATTTGGTGGTATTGCCAGAATGAGGATCGTAGAGGGCGATGTAGTCGGGCGAACCATAGTCGTCGTAGGTGATATGTTTGATTTTGTGGTTGGTGTTGGGATCGTAGGTGGTGATGGATTTGAGATATTTATCTGTGAGGTCGTAGCAGATACGTTTTGTTCTATTGTTGGTGATAGGGTCGTAGTGGGCGATAATTTTTTCGCCGAATAGTTCGTAGGTGGCTTTTGTTGGGGTGTTGTTGTTTGTCATTTATTTGTTTTCTCCTTTGGTTTTTGTTTTATTTGGATTGTTGTGTTGGATGCCTGAACGTTGTGTGTTGGGTGGTTGTTGGATGGAGGTGGATTGATATATTTCGAGAGCTAGTTGGTATTCTTGGAGGGCTAGTTGACGTTCTTCGAGGGGGATTTTTTCGTAGCGGAGGGTGGATAGGCGACGTCCGTATTGGGGTTCGTAAAATGCAATAATAAAGTCGATGAAACCGTTAAAATCAAACACGTCGATAGATTTGGTGGGCTTACCAGTTTGAGAGTCGTAGATAAAGATATCGGCAACATCACCGGAGTAGTAGTAAAGAATGTCTTTGGTGGGATTGTTAGTTTGGGGGTCGTAATAGGAAATGGAGTGGAGGCAACCAGCAGGGTAGTAGGAGGTTTTTTTTATTTTTCGGTTGTTTTTATTGTATGCGGTGAAGGTTTTGTAGCCATTTTTGTTAGTGTAGGTAGTTGTTTTTTTTACTTGAAAATTGTTATTTTGATTTTTTGTCATTTTTTGTTTTCTCCTTTGATTTTTGTTTGATTTGGGTTGTTGTGTTCGATGCCGGAGCGTGGTGTTTGTTTTTGTTGTATGGAGGTGGTTGTGGAGGAGGGGGTTATTTGTCGGCGTTGGGAGTTTCGGGGATGAGGTACCCTATTTTTTTGTTGGTAGGATCTAAAATGTCGATATTGCTGTACGGGTTGCTTTTGAGATGAAGTTTGGTGTGGAGAGTGCCGTCGGGGAGATAGATGGTTTTGGTTATAAGTCTTTGGTTTTTGTACTCACAGATTTGGTGGATTTGGGTGTGGTTGGTGTCATAATAGGTGATTTGTTCACCGTCGGGGATGATGGGTTTGCCGTCTTGATATGGGATTATTTCTTTGATGGAACCGTCGGGATTGTAGTATATTTTTTGTTTTTCGTTGAATTCGTAATCATATTCTAGAATGGAGCTGATGTCTTCACCGTTGATGTAGTAATTTGTTTCCTTTTTTAATTTGCCCCAATCTTGGTAATCTGCATCATGGATAGTGGTGTATTCCCAAACTGATGCTCTGGTTTGTTCTTTTTCGCGGTAGTTCGTTTGTTTTAAACGTTGTATTTCATATGGTAGTTGTTGATAGATGACTTCGGCGCGGATTTTTTTGTTGTCGTAGTCGTAATAAATAATACTTTTTAAATGGATGTTAGTTTGAGGGTCATAAATTCTTTCTTCGTCGTAGTCTTCGCTACTCATCGGGAAAACTAGTTCGCGGGTGCGGTTGCCGTTATCGTGGTAGTGGATTTCACCGACGTAGCACCCGTCGTTGTATAATTTTTCTTTTATCTTGCGACCGGTGGTTTGGTTGTAGGAGGCGTAATGTTCTATTACGCCGTCTATGTTGGATGTAGGGGGATATTTTAATTCTTTTGTCATTTGTTTGTTCTCCTTTGGATTGATTTTATTTTTGTGGTTTGATTTTTTGCCTGAGCGTGTGGTGTGTTGGATTGTTGTGTGAATGTGGGTGGTTGATGGATGGAGGGTTTTGTGTTGGATGCCGGGGTGTGTGTTATATGTGGTTGTTGGATGGTGGTGTTGTGGGGTTTGAGGGTGGTTTTGGGGTTAGATTTTGTTTTTAGGTTGAGAGTGGACGTATAAGATACTGGTGTCGGAAATAGGATTTAAGGACCAGTCGAGATGTTTCCAATGGTTGGACCAAGGGAAGGCTTCTTTTTTTAATAAGAGGGTTAATTGATCGGGGGTCAAAGAGCCATATTTTTTGATGATATAGTTCATGAGCCGTTTTTGTTGAGAGGTGAAAGGGGTTGGTTTGGTGGTTAAAGATACATTAGGAATGGGGTTGGAGGAGTATTTGGTTAGATTTTGGCATAGAGAAGGGGAAACTGGTCCGTAAGTCCAAGCTTGGAAGTCGTTTGGAAAGAGGGGAGTTTGACAATTTACCAAATGTTTGGCGTAAGTTAAAAAAGTTAGCTTTTGGAGTTTCATAGAGGTGTAATCGTTTTTGTTTTGTTTTTGGATTAAGTAATTCGCGACATCGAGGATGTCGATTTGAGGAGGTGGGTTGTTCGGCATTTTTTGTTTTCTCCTTTGATTTTTGTTTTATTGGGGTTGTTGTGTTGGATGCCTGAGCGTGTGAATTTGCGGTGTATTTTATTGATGTGGGTGGTTGTGAATTTGGGTGTTGTGGGGGTTATTCGTCGTCGTTTCCGTCGTATTCGTGGTCGGCATCGGGGGTGTCGTAGTGGTTGTAGTAGGGGGATGGTTCTTCTTGGAGTGGGTTGCCGTGTTCGTCGATTTCGAAAAATTCGCCGTTTTCGAAACTGTAATTTTTAAGGGAAAAGAGGGTGCCGTCTTGGAGATAGATTGCTCTTTTGCGGACTTTGGAATTGCGATAGACTTCTATGATGTGGGGTTTTGTTTCGGCTGCGTCGTAGTAAATGGTGTACTCTCCGTCCGGGATGATAGGTTTGCCGCGTTTGTAATGAATGGTTTTTTTGATGGAGTTGTCGGGATTGTAGAAGGTCATTTTGGCGATTTTGTTAGATTCTAAATCGTAATCCACGATATAATTGATGTCTTTGCCGTTGTGATAATAATAGATGACACGTTGTAAGATGCCTGTTCCAAAATGTTTTTGATTTTGGGGGTCGTTGGATGGGGTGGTGTATTCATGGATGGAGGCGATGGTTTGTTCTTTTTCGCGGTATTTGGTGATTTTGAGATAATCTAGAAAAAAGCCGGGCTGTTGAAACAGAGTGATCGCTTTGATTTTTTTCTTTTTGTAGTGGTAATATTCGATCATTTTGATGAGATTGTCGTTGTTGGGATCATAAATTTTTTCTTTTTCGACATAACCGGTCCAACGATTACAAACCAATTCGCGACGGCGGTTGCCGTTATCGTGGTAGTGGGTTTCCCCTTCGTAATTGCCGTCGCGGTGGCGGATGGTTTTTGTTTTGCGGCCGGTTGTTTGATTGTAGGTAGTGTAATATTCGCGGTTGTTTTCTAGATAGCGTGTTTCTGGGTATTTTAGGTTTTTTTTGTTGTTTGACATGGTCTTTGTTTTCCTTTTCTTTTTTTTGTTTTTTGTTGGATGTTGTGGGGATGCCGGAGCGTGGGTGTTGGTGTGGGTTGATTTGATGTGGTGGGTGGTGTTAATAGTGGATAGTGCGGGATTGGGGGTCGTCTTTTTTGGGGTTGTAGATGAGGATAAATTTGATGGAGCCTTTGGGGTAGTAGGTGGTGGATTTGATGAGTTTGCCGGAGTGTGGTTTGAATTTTTCGAGGGTTTTGATGTTTCCGTTAGGGTAGTAGGAGGTGAATTTGGTTTTGTTTCCTGTTTGGGGGTGGTATTCTTCAATATGATAAGTACGACCATCATGAAACCAGGTGGTTTTGATGAGATTGTTGTTTTCGGGGGAATATTCTTCGATGTAGTGAATAGATTCATCGGGGTTGTATTCAGTGGAAGAAATTATTCCATCAGGTCCGTATTCATCGATAGTTTTTGTACCGTCAGAGTTGTAGGTGGTTTCTTTGATTTTTTTATTAGTTTGAGGGTCGAAAATTTGGATGAAGTAGAGATAGTAATTGTTTTTGTTGTCGAAATCAGGGGGATCGATATGAGATGAATAATGTGTTTTTTTGGTGATTTGATTTAAGTTGTTGTATTCGGTGATGACTTTGTAGTCGTTTTCGTTGATGTGAGTGGTTGTTTTGTTGTTGGGGGTTGAGTTTTCTGCCGGGGGGTTGATTGTTTTTGGGGTGTTGATTTTATTTGCCGGAGCGTGGTGATTTTATTTTTGTTGGATGGTGTGGGTTGTGGATTTGATGTGGTTATTCGTTGTCGTCGTAGTATTTGTTGGGTTGTTGTTCGGGGTTGTAGTTGGCGATTTGCGTTATGCCGTAGTATTTGTTTTGATAAAAAGAGGGGAAATGGGAAGGTATTTGGGGAGGTTTATCGAGACTCAGAAAATCCATTTGCCATAAAGGATCGTATTCGCACATGCCTAATAGTTCGCCGTCAAGTTGCCAGTATTGCATTATTTCTTGGTCGTTGAATTCGTAAACATGGGGTTGACCGCTGATATCGTAGAGAATGCGGGTTTGGGAACCTAATAAATCTTTGAGTTCTTCGCCGGTGCAAAAACTTTCTGGTTGAAAGAGACAGTTCTTTTTCCAGGCGGTCATTTTTTGGATGTATTCTTGTTCGTTCTTATTGTCGTTTTCGTTTTGGACGTTAGGTAGAGAAGTTAATGGGGTTATAAAACATTTTTGATAG
>NZ_JABUOH010000048.1 GCF_013391955.1 Candidatus Phytoplasma pruni | reverse complement strand
TCGGGCCATTGCATTATTATGTGATTTTGTTGCTGGTTTAATCGATATCGCTGGTCTATTGGGATTATGGCGGCGGTTATTAGGGTTATGATGATAAATATTAAAATTTGATACCATTGCATTTTTCTTTCCTCCTTTTTATTGATTATTTTCGTCGTATTCTTCCCTTAACGTTTGTATTTCGTTTTCGTAGAGATGCAGTAAGGCGATTAATTGTTTGGTGCTGGCTAGGATGGCAGCGGTTTCAATTGGTAGATTTAATTCGTCCATTCTGGCAGGTAAAAGATCTGTTAAAAAATTTAAATTAACATGTAAAGAACCTTTGGAACATGGGGTAGAGGTGCAATCTTCTAACAAAACGACAGCCTTTTCATATTCATCATCCCAGGGTTCAATTTCTTCAAAAGGCCAACCATTATCATCTAATTCCTCGGGTTCATATTCGTGTTCGTCTTTTAATTGTTCGTAATGTTGGTCTCTTTCTAATTTAACACGGTTGGATAAAGTATACAGTTGGTGAATTAAAGAGTCCGCATTTTGGGATATTGTCATACTTCTTTCCGAAGGTGTTTCGGTTTGAAGGGTTAAATACTCAGACAAATTAGCCAATTGGGTAGTTAAGGGTGTTCTGTGGGGATGATATAATAATTTTTTTAAACTTTCGTGAGTATTTTCATAGGGGTTTTTATTCTTTTTTTGTTTTTTCATCATTATTTTCGAGCTCCTTTATTTTTTTATTTAATTTTTCAATTTTGTAAGTGTTGTAATTAGTGGATGCTAAAATATCTATCACAGTAAATATAATTATGATAAAATTGATCCATTCAAAAATGTTTTGTATTTTCATAAATTTATTTCTCCTTTTTCTTTGGTTTTTTGTTGTAATGGGGATAAAAAATTTGTTTCGTGTACCATTTTATGTCCCCTTTTTTGGTAATGACTTTGATTTTACCGCTTTTGTAGTAGTAATAGACATTACCGTTTTTCATTTCTTTGATAATCACTTGAATACTCCTTTTTATTGAATTTATAGGTTTTTAAATGAAAAAAACCCTAAATGGTTTTTAGGGTTTTGAGTTTGAGGTAAAAGTTTCTTTTACAGAACCGTCGTCATTGTAGGTGGTGTGTAAAAATATTTTGTCATCGGTAGGATGCATTCTAGTAATAGCTTCTACTTTACCATTTGTTTTATAATGAGTTATTATTAAAATATCTTCACTTCCTCTTTCTCTTTCAGTCATGTCTTTAACAGAACCGTCGGGATTGTAGGTGAAGGATTTGATGATTCGTCCGGTTTGGGGGTCGTATTCTTCGATGGAGTCGAGGGTGCCGTCGTCGACATTGTAGTCGGTTTTTTTGATTTTTTTACCAGTTATAGGATCAAATTCTTCAAAACTTTCAATATTGTTGTTAGATGTGAAGTTTGTTTCTTTGATTTGATTACCAGTTTGAGAATCATATTCTTTAACCGCGTAATAGCCATCTTTTTCATAAACGGTTTCTAATCTATTAGGTTTAGCTTTGTTTTCAATTTCTTGGAGT
>NZ_JABUOH010000047.1 GCF_013391955.1 Candidatus Phytoplasma pruni | reverse complement strand
GTTGATTTATTTTTTCGATAGTTCAATTTTTGTCCTCAGTTCAAAGATTTTCTTAGCAAAAATAAGAAAAAAATATTATTAGTCGGCTTAGGTTTATTAACTGTTTTAACAGTTTGCATTGTTTTATGGGGTTTGAAGCGTTTTAATAAGAAAGAGAATAACAATCTTTCACCTTCTGCAAACCAAACACAAACAACTAAAAAAGAAGAAAATAAAATCGAAACACAAGAAAATAAAGAACAAGTAGAAAAGAGAAAACAAGCTTTAAAAGAATCTCAAGCATATAGAGAAAAAGAGAATATAACAATTGATGAAGTAACAGATCAACAATTGATAAACGCAATTCAAACACAACAAAACAATAAACCTCATTCTTCTGTAAACCAATTAACCTTAGCAGGTCAAAAATTAGTCAAAGATAAAAAAACAGACAAACAAAAACCTTCGGTTAAACTAGTTAACACAGTTTTGGGTAAGCTTAAAGAATATCGAAATCAAAAAGGAATTCCTTCTGACGAAGTAACAGATGAAGAAATAAAAGAAGCAATCTTCCATCAATTAAAAATAAAAACCGATTCACAACCAGATGAAATAGAAAAGATAGTCCAAAAAAAATTATTAGATTGTTATGGTGTAAGCAACCAAGACAATGTAAAAATTATTCAAAAAAGAGTTTTGAAAGATAGTTTGGAAGGTGATAATAATCCTGAAATTGATTGGGATGTTTCTTATGATATTGAATTTGATTTTAATCAAAAGACAATTAAACAAAGAGGTTTTAAAAAAGGTTCTAATGAAGGACAATATATAATTGATTTAAATTCATCAAAAACTTTTGATTTTGAAAATAACCAAAAAGGGCAACGAATCAAACAAAGAGTTTTTAAAGAAAAATTAGATTCTAATGGACAACCAACGGTTGATTGGCAATCGTTTGATACTTGGGATGCTGAGTATGATGAAAATGGAAACCCCATTCGCCAAAGAGGTTTTTATGATGCATTGGTTTCTAATAGACGATTTATTATTAATTGGGGTCATTCTTGGGATGCTGAATACGACAAAAAAGCCAATCGAATCAAACTAAGAGTTTTTAAAGAAAAATTAGATTCTAATGGACAACCAACGGTTGATTGGCAATCGCTTAATACTTGGGATGCTGAATATGATGAAAACGGAAACCAAATCAAACAAAGATGTTTTAAAGAAAGTTCTGATGGAAAACCCACGATTGATTGGTCTAAATCTTGGGATGCTGAATACGATATCAACAGAAAAATCATTCAAATAAGATATTTTAAAGAAGGTTCAGATGAAAAACCCACAATTGATTGGTCTAAATCTTGGGATGCTGAATACGATATAAACGAACAACTGATGAACACTACACAATATGATGAACAGGGAAAGCCAACCTTAAAAAAACAGAATAAATAATTAATCAAACTTTTTAAAGAAATACACCCTAAGAAAATAATTAATAAAATGCTCCAAAAATTTTAAAAAAATCTTTTGTTTCGCAGACAAACAACAACATAACAACAACATAACATTATAAAAGGAACCTGTAAATGGGTTCCTTTTATATTTTATCTATCTATCTTTCTTTATAACTTTTTTCCTTTCTAAAACGTTTTAAAATTATTGTAAAAATAAAAAAATTCTACATACAAAAGTTAATCGTTTCACAAAAAAGAGAAAGTCAAAATGGCCAATAAATTCAATGCGGCTAATCTTTTTGAGGTTGCTAACTATATTATTGACAAAGGAGCCGGCGCCACCATTCTTAAAATGCAAAAACTAGTTTACTATTCTCACGCTCAATATTTAGTTAAACAAGAAAAAACCAGATTAAGTGGTTTAGTTAGTCGTTTGTTTATTTTCTTGAAATAGAAGTACGAACAATCTATTTCACTCAGGTCTTTTTTATCGCCCTAATTTTCGAACTTCACTAAAAAAAACAACAATTATCGTCCTAAACTATTGCAAAAAAAAAAAAAAACGTATAATAAAAACATATCTAAAAATAAAAAAATTCAAGGAGTCTCAACACGAATCAACCTCATTATCCCTTTCAATCCCAACCCCCTAAAAAAATTTTCCCCAAAGTTGTATTATTTATCTTCATCATCTTACTAATTTCCGGCATCATTTACGGCTTTTATCATTATAATAAAGCCTCAACTCGCAGCGACACAAAAAACAATACACGCCCTGGCAACGCAAAAAACAACACAACAAATCCTAACACAATCGCACATCCCGACGATAATTTAAATGACAACGTCAAGAATAAACAAACCGTCGCCTACAATTCTACAGGACACAAAATAATCACTGAATACAATAATGCAGGAGAAATAACTGAATACATTATCTACAACCCCAACGGTTCTCTATTTTCTGTCTTAAAAAATAAACCTATAAAAGAATTAACCGTTTATCATCCGGCTGGTTATTTATTTAGTATTTCTAATTATGACGATAAAACAGAAAAATTAAACCAAATAAAATTTTATAATCCTGACGGAAACATTAAATCTTCTTATATTATAAAACCTAACGAAGAACCTCATTTTAAAGAAGAAGATGGTTTCATTGACCACATCATCACCTACAATGTTGAAACAGGACTTATTGTCAAGAAAACCTACTACAAAGCCGACGGTTCCATCAAAGAAATCAAAAACTATTAACCCCCCAAAGACCCTATCTCTCCTCGTAAGGGTTTTTTTATTACCCTAACTTTCGCCCCTCACTAACAAAATCAACAATTACCATCCCAAACTATTGCAAAAAAAAAAAAAAAAACGTATAATAAAAACATATCTAAAAATAAAAAATTCAAGGAGATATTTTCGAATGTCGCAAAAAACATCAAATCAAAACAAAACAATCTTTATTATTCTTATTGTCGTTATAATTGCTATTATTGTTTCAATTTCAGGTTATTTTATTGTTAAAATGATAAATTCTAACAATTCTAATTCTCGTACAGAACAAACTTCAAAAACAAAAAACCCGAAAAAAACAAATCAAATACCAACCAAAACTATTCACTACAACTCCAACGGCACCTCCCGCGCCAAAACAATTACATATTATAACGACGGTTCCATTTACTCCATCTTTGAATACAACGTTGAAAATGACAATCCCATCAAATCCACTCGCTACAACCACCGCAAACCCAACGACGACAAAACAAGTCTCCTTTGGGATATCAGAACCTATAATTTTGAAACAGGTCAACCAATTAAATATGTTGATTACTATGTAAACCAGAAAATTAAACAAATCAATATTTACAATTCCCAAACAAATAACGGATTCCAAAGGCACCAAGAATTCGAGTACTTCGACGATGGCAAACCTCTAAAAATTACTGATGACAAAGATGGTACTTATGACATCTTTAAACATCAATTTTTATACAACTACGATGGCACCCTCTCTTCCATTCGCTTCCAACCTGGCTTTTTTAAACCAGAACAACACATTTCCTTCGACTCCAACGGCACCATTAAAAGTATTGCTTATTGGAGTTCAAGTAATAAATTTGTAGGCGAAAACTACTACAAATCCGACGGTTCTATCGATTACATTCAAGACAAAAATTTTAATAGAATCATTATAATTACTGATGAAATGAAAAAGGAAGCCCTAAAAGACTATGAATCCGCCCGTCAATTTTATGAACTCTCCCCACAAAAATACGAATACGCTCAACAAACCCGCCAACTCGCTCTCGAAGAATATCCATCCAACAAACAACAAGCCCTCCAAGATTATAATGACGCCAAAAACAATAAATAACCCCTCAAGAAAAAGTAAAAACCATAATGTTAGAACATTTAACTATCCCCCAATTCATTATATATTTTTCCAAAACAATGACTTTTTAAAAAAATAAATGTTAAAACAATCATATCCCAACAAAAAAATTAAATTTTTTAGGTCGGGCGGGTTTTTTATATAAAAACTTTTTTAATAAGTATTCATTACACAAAACAACAGAAAAGAGACCTAAGCCGATCAAACTTAAGGTCTCTTTTTTTACTTGCTAGAACGATTGTTTGGACTCCATTTTATGAGTTCTTGCTCTCTTGTAAAAATGATCAAAATGCGAATAGGAATAATTCATTTATAATCAGAAGAAAAAAACCTTCTTAAATGATAAAAAACCTCTTTTATTGAGTTTTTTATGAAAATCGACATCATTTTGTTAAAAAATACTTGACTATTTGTTCTTTTTAACTTAAAATATAGAAGATGGTAAAACAGGTGTTTATTTTTGGTTAACTTAATCTCTATTTTTTATTAGACAATGTTTTAATAAAAAGCATTAGTAATTCTTTGCTGTTTTAGAAGGAAAATAGTTATAGTAGATTATTAATCTTAAGTAAGCATAACTTCAATGCCTTCATAAAATCAAGTAAGGAGATTTAAGTTCAATGTCACGTTATATAGGTCCAACATGGAAAATTTCACGTCGTCTTAATTATTCTTTGTCAGAAACTGGTAAAGAGTTAGTTAGAAAAAAAGAAAGTTTTGCAGGTAGTAAGCAAAAAAAACGTAAAAACAAATTAAGTGATTACGGTATTCAATTGCAAGAAAAACAAAAAGTTCGTTTTACATATGGTGTTTCGGAAAAACAATTTAAAAAGATTTTCCACAATGCTAGTAAATCTAAAGGTGTTCATGGCGAAGTATTTTTAACTTTACTAGAATCTCGTTTAGATAATATGGTTTATCGTATGGGCTTTGCTAGAACAAGATCACAAGCGAGACAATTAATTTCTCACGGTCATGTTTTAGTTGATGCTAAAAAAGTGGACATTAGTTCTTACCGTTTAAAACCAGGTCAACAAGTTTCTTTAAAAGAAAAATCTAAAGAATTAGAAATCGTTAAAAACGCTTTAGAATTCAATAAGAACAGCAGAATCGAATATGTTTCAGTTAACAAAGAATTAGTAGGAACATACGTTAGATATCCGCAAAGAAATGAATTTTTACATGAAATTAACGAACAATTAATTGTTGAATTTTACAACAGATAAAATTTATCAATATATTAAATTAACCATCTTTAATTTATTAATCTTTTGATGTTAATAAATTAAAGAACGGTTATTTTGGCTTTTTCATCTAAATATTTTTTTGTATTTCTGTTTATATCTTTTTTATTTATTAATAAACATTTTATCCAAGGAGTGCAAAATATGAAAAAAAAATCTGATGAATATTTTTTAAATAATTTACCGAATTTGAAAGACATTAGCGCTCAAAATATTGAACAAACTTTTGCACTTTTAAAAACTAACGCCCAAGGTCTTTCTTCGGAGGAAATTATTCAAAGAAGAAAAAATTACGGTCAAAACATTTTTGCTAAAAAAAAAAATTCTTGGACAAAAAAAATTATTCAAACCTTTTTTAACCCTTTTAATATGATTTTATTGTTTTTAATTGTTTTTTCTTTTTGTAAAGATGTTTACGGTGCTCCAGAAGGGGAAAAAGAATTTTCAACTTTTATTATTATTTCGTTAGTTCTTTTAGTTTCTAATATAATGAATTTTATGCAAGAAGCTAAATTTTCCAATGTTTCTGAAAAATTAAAAAAAATTATTCAAACTACAACATCTGTTAAAAGAGAGAACCAAATTATCGAAATACCGTTAGATGAGGTCGTTGTGGGCGATATCATTTGCTTATCAGCCGGCGATATTATACCTGCGGATATTAAATTATTTGAAACAAAAGATTTTTTTGTTAAAGAAACCACTTTAACGGGAGAATCTGATCCTATTGAAAAAAAAGCCGTTTGTTCGGAAAAATATAATAATATTTTAGAAGATAAAAAGCTTGTTTTCATGGGTACAACGGTTGTTTCTGGTTATGCTCAAGGGATTGTTGTCTCTATCGGAAATAAAACTTATTTGGGTAAAATAAACCAAATAGCGATTAAAGATAAGCCTCTTTCCACTTTGCAAAAAGGTATCAATTCGATTGCTAAAATAATAACAGTTTCTATTTTTATTGTTTTACCCTCTATTGTCTTTTTAAATTTTGTTAAAGCGCCTGGCAAATTTGATTTTTGGGAAGTTTTGCCTTTCGCTTTAAGTACGGTTTTAGGTTTAACACCTGAAATGTTACCTTTAATAGCGACCACTTCTTTTTTCATCGGTATGGTAGTTTTATCAAAACAAAAAGTGATTGTTAAAAATTTATATTCTATTCAAGATTTTGGCGCTATGAATGTTTTATTTACTGACAAAACAGGTACTTTAACTGAGGATAAAATCATTATTGATAATTATTTAGACATCAACAATAACATCAATAATAGAGTGTTAAAATACGCTTATTTAAATAGTTTTTTTCAAACAGGTTTAAAAAACTTGATTGATGCTTCAATTATTGACAAAATGAAACAAAAAAAAGAGGCAGAAGTTTCTTTCCAAAATATTGAACAAGAATTTACTAAAATTGATGAAATTCCTTTTGATTTTAAAAGAAGAATTATGAGCGTCATTGTGGTTGATAAAAAGAAGGAAACAACTATCATCACTAAAGGCGCCATCGAAGAAATGTTAAATATTTGTTCTTATATGGAAATGACTGATCCTCAAACAAAAGAAACTAAAATCGTTAAAATTGATAAAGAAAAAATTTTAGAAAAAACTAGGTTTTACAATAATCAAGTTTTTCGTGTGATGGGCGTAGCTTATAAAAAAATTGATAACAATAACCTAGCTGATTCTAAAAAAGAAGCAGATATGGTTATGATTGGTTTTTTAACTTTATTAGATCCTCCGAAAAAAAGCGCTATTGAAGCGATTGCTTCTTTGAAAAAACATAATGTAGAAGTTAAAATTTTAACTGGCGATAACGAAATTTTATCTAAAATCGTTGCTTCCCAAATAAATATCGCTAACCAAGATTTTTTATTAGGAACTGATGTAGATCAAATGGATGATGAGGTCTTGTATAAAAAAGCCCAAAATATCAATATTTTCGCTAAATTAAATCCCGAACAAAAAGCTAGAATTGTTTCTGTTTTTAAACAAAAAGGTAATGTTGTGGGTTATATGGGAGATGGCATTAATGATGCTGCTGCTATGAAATACGCTAATTTAGCGATATCGGTTGATTCAGGCGTAGATATAGCGAAAGAGTCCGCTGATATTATTCTTTTAGAAAAAGACTTAAAAGTGTTAGAAAATGGTATTTTAGAAGGTCGTAGATCTTATACGAACATGATAAAATACATTAAATTAACCTTAGCGGCTAATTTTGGTAATATTTTAAGTATTTTAGTGGCTTCTTTTTATTTACCTTTTGTGCCTTTATTACCGATTCAAATTTTATTTTTAAATTTAATTTATGATTTTTCTTGTTTAGCTTTACCTTTTGACCACGTAGAAGAAGAAAATTTAAACAAACCTCGTCAATGGAATTTTAAAAATATTATTCGTTTTATGATGGTTTTTGGCGCTTTAGCTTTTGTTTTTGATGTTTTATTTTCTTTTGGTTTATATTTTATAGAAGATAATACACCATTAAAAGAATATAAAAACAAACACATTAGTTTATTCCAAACTAGATGGTTTATCTTTTCTATTTGGACTCAATATTTCACTATTTATTGTTTAAGAAATGATAAGTTTTGGCAAAGTTTAAAAAAATCTCGCATGATGCTTTGGTTTTCTATTATTGGGGGGACTTTAGCACTTTCCTTACCATTCATCCCTGTTTTGAAAAAATCATTAAATTTTGCAAATCCTTTCACTCTTAAATATATCGCTTTATTAGTGGTTTCTTTAACACTTTATGGTTTTGCTTTATCAATCGTTAAAAAAATTTTTATTAGAAAAAACCAAGAATTATTATAAAAATAATAATATTTGGCTTTAGAGGTATTTGCTTATGTCAATTCCGTATGTTTTAACAATATTATTATATATTATTATTTTTTGCGTTTTTTTTGTTTTTTCTTTACAAATTTTTTTCAGCAAATATGAATTAACCAAAATAATTTATTCTTTTTTTTTAGGAACCGCTTGTGTTTATTTTATTGATCAATTATTGACTTCGAATGGTATTGTTTTAAAAGATATATTAGGTTTTGATATTTACACACCTTTGTTAACTTTTGTCTTTACCGCCCCTATAGTCGTTAAAGCCCCTTATTTAAGATACCATTTACAAGCTCTTTCCAAATCTTGGAAAAGCCGAAAAAACGTTGTTATGGGAAGTAAAAATACTCAAAAAAATATTTTAGATAGTGTTTTAGAATTATCCAAAAGAAAAACAGGTGCTTTGATTACTATCGAAAAACATCATTCTTTAGAACAATTCGCCCAAAAATCTATTTTAATCGATGGAAACGTTACTAAAGAATTATTGTTAAATATTTTTAACGTTAATACGCCTTTGCATGATGGAGCTGTTATTATTAGAGGAAATAAAATTTTATCAGCGGGAACTTATTTTATGTTATCGGATAATCAACATTTTGAAAAAACTACTGGTTCAAGACACCGAGCGGCTTTAGGTATTAGTGAAAATACCGATAGTATGACGATTGTCGTTTCTGAAGAAACAGGCGATATTTCAATTGCTTTAGAAGGTATCATGTTAAAAACCAATGATAAAAATAAAATTCAAGAATATTTATCTATGTTTATGCTTTAAACATATTTATATTTTTCAATAGAAATAAGGAAAACGTTAATATGAATAAAAGAAAATTAGGAATTGTGGTTGAATCCACTATTGGAGGAGATTTTGGAAGAAGTCTTTTCCCTGATCTTAGTGTCGTTCATATGACTATTATGCACGATAATAAAGTTTTTAGCGATAAAGACTTTGATAACAAAAAGTTATTGAATTTATTGCATCAAGGAATTAAAGTGACCACTAGTCAGCCCAATCCACAAGCTTTTGTTAAAGCTTATCAAGAACAAATTGATTTAGGATATGAGAAAATACTTTGTCTTACTTTATCAAAACAATTCAGCGGGACTCATAATAGTGCTCTTAAAGCTAAACAAATTTTAGGCGATGACCGCATTACCGTTATTGATACAGAAAGTGTGGGACCAGGCACCTATTTCACTCTAACCAGAGTTCATCATTATTTAAACGAAAATAAGTTAACTAATGAAGAAATATTTGAAAAAGTAGTGGTAGAGCAGAAAAAAGGCAGTATGTTTTTTTCTTTAGATGAATTGAAATATCTAGCAGCTAATAAAAAAATTAGTAAATTCAAATCTTTTTTAGGTAGTTTGTTTAAAATTAAAACTATTTTAAAAATGAAACAAGGCTTTATTTCTTTAGAAAAAAATGTCCGCACTTGGAAAAGTTGTTTTAGATATTTATTGAAATACGCTCTTCAATTAAAAGAAGAGGAAGGCGTAGTAGATATTCAAATTATTTATGTTGAAAATCGCGTTATTGTAGATGAATTAATCAAAGAGATAGAAAATTTGAACGATCCTAATGTTAAATTATCAGTATACGGTCAAATGTCTCCTATTGTTTCTACTCACCTTGGTTCAAGAGGTTTCGGCATTTACATCAATAAAGGATAATCACTTATAAAAGACTTTTTTAAAAGACAGATAAGACAGATTAATACTTATTTGCAATTTAAACCTTTTTTATTTTTTAACGATCTAAAGCCTTTTTATCAGATCGTTTTAAAAAAATAATTTATTTTGAATGAAAAATAAATTATTTTTTTATTAAAATAAAAATATGTTTATTTCGGTATTTTTAATCATATATGATATATAATATTCTTATATGATTTGTATAAATTTTTTAAGTATTAAAATAATATATTAATCGAGGATATAAAGATGTTAACGAAGATTCAAGAAATAATTTCCGAACAATTATTCATTCCTAAGGAAAAAATTATGTTGGAAACTAGATTAAAAGAAGATTTAGGGATTGACTCTATTGATGCTGTTAACTTAGTATTTAAATTAGAACAAATTTTTAATATTAAAATTAGCGATGAGGCTTTACAACAGTTTAAAACTGTTCAAGAAGTTTGTGATTTTGTTGAACTGAATTCATCTAAATAATACAATTAGTCAAAATTAAATATTAAGGGGTTTTTTTATGTTGTGTTATGATTTCGAAAAAATTGAATCTAAATGGCAACTAAACTGGACAAAAAACAAAACTTTTAAAACTAGTGAAGATTTAACAAAGCCGAAATTTTATTGTTTAGATATGTTTCCTTATCCTTCTTCGCAAGGTTTACATGTGGGTCATATTGAAGGTTATACTGCTAGTGATATTGTGAATAGGCTAAAAAGGATGCAACAATATAACGTATTGCATCCTTTTGGTTGGGATTCTTTTGGTTTACCAGCCGAACAATATGCTTTAAATACTGGTAATCATCCTAAAGATTTCACTTACCAAAACATCAATAATTTTAAAAAACAAATAGAGAAATTAGGTAAAGGGGTTGATTGGGAGAGAGAATTATCTACTTCCGAACCTTATTTTTACCAATGGACTCAATGGATTTTTAAAAAACTTTATGAAAAAAATCTTGCTTCTTTACAAGAGATAGAAGTTAATTTTTGTGAAGAATTAGGGACTGTTTTGGCCAACGAAGAAGTTGTGCCTACTGAGGATGGTTTAGTCTCCGAAAGAGGGTCTCATCCAGTAGTCAAAAAGAAAATGAAACAATGGGTTTTAAAAATTACTGATTATGCTGAAAGACTTTTAGAGGACATAGACTTATTAGAATGGTCGCCTCAATTAAAGGAAATGCAGAAAAACTGGATTGGTAAAAAAGAAGGTTTTATTTTCGATTTTTCTTTAATAGATGTCAAAGATAAAAAGATTTCAGTTTTTACCACTAAACCGAGTACTATTTTCGGTGTAACAGCCTTAATCTTAGCGCCAGAACATCCTTTAGTAGCTGAATTAACTACTCCAGAATGTCGGAACGATGTAGATGAGTACGTTAACCGTACTAAACGTAAAACTAACTTAGAACGCGATATTAATAAAGAAAAAACCGGAGTTTTTATAGGCAGTTATGCTATTAACTTCGCTAATCAAAAAAAGATCCCTATTTGGATCGCCGATTATGTTTTACCTCATTATGGTACAGGAGCTATTATGACTGTTCCTTATCATGATAGTAGAGATTTTGAATTCGCTCGTAAATATGATTTAGAAATGATTCCTATCGCTAAATTACCTGAAGAAACCCCAACTTCTCCTTCTGAAAAGAAAGAACTCCAAGAAGAGCAAGAAATTAAGGTGGAAGACGGTATTTTTATTAATAGTGATTTTTTGAACGGTCTTAATTATGAAGAAGCGAATCGTAAAATTATCGCTGTGGCTCAAAAAAATAATTGGGGACAAGTTAATTTTACATATCAAATGCATGATTGGGTCTTTTCTCGTCAAAGATATTGGGGCGAACCCTTCCCTGTTTATTATGATGAAAACGATAATATTTATTTAAATTCTGATGCGGAGTTACCGTTAGAATTGCCTTCAGTGGAAAAGATTGTGGTTTCTGGCGACGGAACTTCACCTTTATCTAATATTTCCTCTTGGATATATTTTGAAAAAGATGGTCAAAAATTTAGAAGAGATTCTAATACGATGCCTCAGTTAGCCGGCAGTTCTTGGTATTACATCGGTTATATTTTAAAAAATTATTTAGGTATGATTCCATTAAACACCGATAAAGCGAAAGAATTATTGGATTATTTTTTACCAGTTGATTTTTATATTGGTGGAACAGAACACGCAGTAGGACATTTATTATATTCCCGTTTTTGGCATAAATTTTTATTTGATTTAGGTTTAGTTTCCAGCAAAGAACCTTTTTTAAAATTAGTTAATCAAGGGATGATTTTAGGTCATGATAATCTGAAAATGAGCAAATCTAAAGGAAACGCTGTTAACGCTTCTTTAATTTTAGAAAAATATGGTTCTGATGTTTTAAGAATTTATATGATGTTTATGGGTCCGCTAGAAGATAGTAAAAGTTGGTCCGAACAAGGTTTAAAAGGGGTACAAAGATTTTTAAACCGTGTTTATCACATGTTTGATTCATTTGAAGTGGTTGCGCAAGAGTTCGCACCTTTAAAGAAAATAATGAACCAAACGATTAAAACAGTGACAGAAGATTATGAAAATTTAAAATTCAATAAAGTCGTTAGTCAGTTGATGATTTTTGTTAATGAAGCTTATAAACATCAAAAAATAGATCAAAAACAAATGAAAATCTTTTTACAATTATTAAACCCTTTAGCACCTCATTTAACAGAAGAATTAAACCAAACAGTTTTAGAATCTTCAGAAGAATTGGTTTATTCTCAATGGCCGACTTATGATGAAACATTATTGACGGCTGATACGGTGGATATTGTGGTTCAAATTAACGGCAAAGTTAAAGCTAAAATACAAGCTGATAAAGATCAAGAAAAAGAAGCTATTTTAGCATTAGCATTGAAAGACAACAAAATCGCTAACTTAGTGGAAAAAGGTCAAATCGTTAAAACTATTTATGTTTCTAATAAATTATTGAATTTGGTTGTTCGTTTTGATTCAAGGTGTTAAAATGTATAAAAATTATTTAGAAAGAATATGGCAAATATGAGATTACATAAAAAAGGATTAGTTATAGTAATTTCAGGTCCATCAGGAGTTGGAAAAGGCACTCTTACAAAGGCTTTGTTGAAAAAAGAAGGTCATAATTTTGTTTATTCTTCTTCCATGACAACAAGAGCCCCTAGAGCAGGGGAAATAGAAGGAAAAGATTACTTTTTCGTTGATCAAGCGTTTTTCCAACAAAAAATTAAAGAAAAATATTTTTTAGAACATAATAAATTTATTGGCAATTATTATGGAACACCTTATGACAAAGTCTTAGATCAAGTTGAAGAAGGTAAAGAAGTTATCTTAGAAATCGATGTCCAAGGTTCTTTGCAAATTAGAAAACATAAAATTAGTAAAGACGCTATTTTTATTTTCATCGTTCCTCCTACAAAACAAGCTTTATACAATCGCTTAAAGAAAAGAAATACAGAATCCGAAGAAATTATTCGCCAAAGAATGGACAAAGCGGATCAAGAGTTTTTATTAGCTTATAAATATGATTATATCGTAGTTAACGATGATATTGATAAAGCTGTTGATAAAATAATTTCGATCATTATTGCCGAACATTCTAAAGTTAAAAACAGTATTTCTTATTATTTAACAGAAATTTTAAATAAAAAAGGTTGAAAAAGAATATGTTAAAAGATAAAAACGAAGGCATTAACCGTCCTTCTATTGATGAATTATTAAAAAGAATTGATTCTAAATATAAATTAGCTTTTTTATCTGGTAAAATAGCTCACGTGATAGAGAAAAACAATAGTTTATCTTCTGTCAAACTTCCTAGTAAAAAAATCGTCAGTAAAGCTTTATCAGAAATTATTAACGATAATTTTAAAATAGTTTTTAAATAAAAAATGGTTATCGCTAAAGACGAAAAAGGAACTAAACCAGTGGTACCAGATATTCACATTCCCGTTCTCACCAAGGAAGTCATCCAATATTTAGATATTAATCCTCAAGGCATTTATGTTGATGCCACTTTAGGCGGAGGAGGGCATAGTTCAGCGATTTTGCAAAAACTCTCTTCCGAAGGTTCTTTGTATTCTTTTGATCAAGATTTATTCGCTATTTCCAAATGTCAAGACATTTTTAAAGAAGAAAAAAGAATTACTTTAATTCATAATAATTTTTCTTTTTTAAAAGAAGAATTGGCGAAAAGAAATATCGATGCTATTGATGGTATTATTTTTGATTTAGGTTTGTCTTCATTTCAAATTGATGACCCTCAAAGAGGCTTTAGTTATTTAAAAGATTCTTCTTTAGATATGAGAATGAATCGTAACCAAAGCCAATCGGCTCAAACTATTATTAATACTTACAGTTACGAACAGTTGAGAGATATCTTTTTCATTTATGGCGAGGAACCTAAATCAACTTTAATAGCAAAAGAAATTATTAAAAGACGCCCTTTAAAAAATACTTTAGAATTGGTAGAAATTACTGATAAATTTTATTTTTCTTACGGTAAAAAGGACAAAAGAGGTCACAGCGCTAAAAGAGTTTTCCAAGCTTTAAGGATAGAGGTCAATCAAGAATTGCAAGTTTTAACAAAAGCTTTGCAACAAGGTCTTCAATTATTGAAAAAAAATGGTAAAATGGTAGTGATTAGTTTTAATTCTTTAGAAGATCGTTTGGTTAAAAACTTTTTTAAAAAAAACAGTCATACTCATGTTCTTCCTAACTTGCCTATTAAAGAAAAAGACATTCCTCCTTCTCCTTTGAAAATTCTAACTAAAAAAATTATTTGTCCTAGTGAGGAAGAATTAAAATTAAATCTTCGCAGTCGTTCGGCAAAATTAAGAGCAGCTGTTAAAAATATTTAAAAATTTTTTTAAAAAACAAAATATTTAGAACGCCTTTAAGAAGGTAAAGTATTTGTTTTTTAAAAAAAACATTATTTTTGTAATAAAAACATCTTTTTATTTGCAATAAATTTAAATTTAATATATAATAAAAATGCTTGTTTTTTTTAGTTATGATATAATAAAAATTATTTAAATTTTATAACATTTTATATTATTTCAAAACGTGTCTTTTTTTAAAATAATATAAAATATTTTATTTTTTATAAAAACTAACTATTTATCACATTAAAAAAATATTTGTTTTATAAAAAAATATATTTGGGAAGTTATTGTCATTATCAAAATCAAGAAAGGAGAATAAGAACAGTGGCTCAAGAACAAGAAGTTGTTAAAATTCTTTTAAAAACTTACGATCATCATTTGATAGATCAAGCAGCAAAAAAAATTATCACTAGTATTTCCAAAACAGGAGCTCAGATAAAAGGTCCAATACCTCTTCCAACTAAAAACGAGGTTTTTACTGTTTTACGTTCGCCTTTTGTAAATAAAGATAGTAGAGAACAATTTGGTCGTTCTACTCACAAACGTTTAATTCAAATTATTAATCCGAATGCTAAAACGATCGATGCTTTAATGCACATTAATTTACCATATTCAGTAAATATTTATTTAAAAAAATAAATAAATAATTAAAAAAAAGAAAAAAATTATTTTGATAATTTTAAGAAAGGGGAACAAAATGGCTAAAGGAATTTTGGGAAGAAAATTAGGAATGACTCAAATTTTTGATGAACAAGGATTTGCAATCCCTGTTACTGTTGTGGATGTTTCTGATAATGTTGTTTTACAACAAAAAACTATAGAAAAAGATGGCTATCAAGCTACTCAATTAGGATTCGCTTCTAAAAAAGAAAAATCGTCCACAAAACCACTTATCGGTCATTTTGGTAAAGCCAGAACTGCTCCTAAGTATTTTGTTAGAGAGTTATCTTTTTTACCTGACTTTAAAAACGAATTAGCTTCTTTAGAAGTAGGAGAAACATTAACGCAAGATATTTTCCAAACAGGAGAAATCGTTGATGTTGTAGGAGTTAGCAAAGGTAAAGGTTTTGCTGGTTCAATTAAAAGACACAACCAAAGTAGAGGACCTGAGAGTCACGGTTCTCGTTATCACAGAAGACCTGGTTCAATGGGACCTATTAAAGGTAATATTACAGGTAAAAAATTACCTGGACACATGGGTTGTGACACAGTTACTGTTCAAAATTTAAAAATAGTTTCTGTTGTTTCTGATAAAAAATTATTTTTAATTAAAGGTAATGTACCAGGACCTAAAAAAGGTTATTTAATAATTAAAACTGCTGTGAAAAAAATGACAAGGGAGAATCCAAATGCCTAAATGTAATGTTTTTGATCAAAATGGTAAAATGAGTTCAGAAATTGTTTTGTTAGACCAAGTTTTCGGTATAAAACCTAATCAACAAGTTTTATATGATGTGGTTAACAAACAAAGAGCAGCAATGCGTCAAGGAACTCATTCAACTAAAAATAGATCTGCAGTTTCCGGTGGAGGAAGAAAACCTTGGGCTCAAAAAGGCACAGGTAATGCTCGTCACGGTACGATTCGTTCTCCTTTATGGAGAGGCGGTGGAGTTGCTTTTGGTCCGAAACCAAGAGATTATGATTTTAAAATGAATTGGAAAGTTAGAAGATTAGCTTTAAATTCCGCTTTGTCATTGCAAACTCAAAACAATAACTTAACCGTAGTTGAATCTTTAAAATTAGAAACACCAAAAACTAAAGAATTTCAACAAATTTTAAAAAATTTACAAATTACAGAAAAAGTTTTAGTAATAGTTACAGAAATAACTGAAAATTTAATGCGTTCTACTAATAATTTACCTCAAGTAACTTTAGAAAGCGCTTCTCATGTAAGTGTTTATCAAATCTTGAACGCTAAACGTTTATTCGTAACTAAAGGCGCTATTGCTCATTTTGAGGAGGTTTTAAACAATGATTAAATATTATGAATGGCTTAAAACTCCTGTTATCACTGAAGCTACTAATAAAAAATTAGAATTACAAAACGAATACACTTTTAAAGTGGATAAAAGAGCTAATAAAATAGAAATTAAAAAAGCTGTTGAACACATTTTTAATGTTAAAGTTTTAGCTGTACGTACTAGCAACGTTTTACCTAAATACAAAAAAAAGGGTAAATACGAAGGTTATACGGCATCTTATAAAAAAGCTATCATTAAATTAGTTCCTGGTCAAAGAATAGACATTTTTAGCGATTCTGATTCAAAATAAAAAAAATAAAAGATTAATTTTTTTTTAAAAATTAAAGAAAGGTTATCCATTGTATGTCTATTAAAAAATATAAACCTATATCTAATGGTAGTCGTAATATGAGACTGCAAAGTTTTGACGAGATCGCTACTTCCCAACCTGAAAAAAGTTTATTACGTCCTAAAAAAAGTACAGGCGGAAGAAATAATCAAGGAAAAATTACTGTAAGGCATCATGGTGGCGGAGTAAAACAAAAATATCGTATTATCGATTTTAAACGTAATAAAGACGATATAGTTGGTAAAGTTGCTACTGTTGAATATGATCCAAATCGTAACGCTAATATTTCTTTAATCCATTATAAAGACGGAGAAAAAAGATATATTTTAGCTCCTAAAGGTTTAACTGTAGGAACTGAGATTTCTGCCGGTTCTAATGCTGAAATTAAAGTAGGTAATACTTTACCATTAAAAAATATTCCTGCTGGTTCTTTCGTACATAATATTGAGTTAAAACCTGGTAAAGGTGGACAATTAGCACGTGGTGCAGGAACTTCTGTTCAAATCGTTAAAAAAGAAGAAAAATATGTTGTTCTTAGTTTGCCTTCCGGAGAAATTAGACAAGTTTTATCCACTTGTAGAGCCACTATCGGCGTTATAGGGAATGAAACTTATAAGTTAATTAGAAACGGTAAAGCAGGAAGAACGCGTTACTTATCTATCAGACCGACTGTTAGAGGTTCTGCGATGAATCCTAACGATCACCCTCATGGTGGTGGTGAAGGTCGTGCTCCTATTGGACGTAAGTCACCTATGACTCCTTGGGGTAAAAAAGCTCGTGGAGTTAAAACACGTAAAAAAAATAAATTTTCTAATAGTTTAATTTTAAAACGTCGTAAGAAATAAAATAAAGAGGTAAATTTATGGCTCGTTCGATTAAAAAAGGTCCTTTTTATGATGAACATTTATTAGCAAAAGTACTAAAACAGAACGCAACAAAAAATAAAAAAGTTATTCAAACGCGTTCACGTAGATCCACTATTTTACCAGAATTTATCGGTCACAAAATCGCTGTTTATAACGGAAGAGAATACATTATTTCTTCCATTACAGAAGATATGGTGGGTCACAAATTAGGTGAATTTTCTCCAACTCGTACTTTTCGTGGACATGCTAAAAAAGATAAAAAAATTCAAAAAAAATAATTTAGAAAGGCATTAAACATATGAATGTAAAAGCTATTGCAAATCAGATGTCTGTTGCTCCTAGAAAAACACGTTTAGTAGCGGATTTAATCCGTGGCAAACATGTTAGAGAAGCGCAAGCAATTTTGATGTTTACTCCAAAAGCAGCATCTCCAATCGTTTCAAAGCTTTTAAAAAGTGCTGTTGCCAACGCTGTTCATAATTTTAGCCTTAAAGAAGAAGAATTATACGTGAAAGAAATTTTTGTTAATGAAGGTCTTCGTTTAACTCGTTTATTGCCAAGAGCTAAAGGAAAAACTGATAAAATTAAGAAAAGAACTTCTCATATTACAATAGTTGTTTCTTCCAAAACGGTAGAAGAAAAGAAAACAGTTAAAAAGCAATCAGTCATCCAACAAATAGAAGAAAAGGAGATAGTTGAAAATGGGTCAAAAGAGTAGTCCAACCGGTTTAAGATTAGGAATCATTAGAAATTGGGATTCCAAATGGTACGCCGAAGATAAACAAGTTCCTAATTTAATTCTTGAAGATTATCAAATCAGAAATTTAATTAATAACCATTATCCTAAAGCAACTATTTCCCGCATCGAAATTCAACGTTTTAAAAAATCCAACAAAGAACAAATCCAAATTTTTTTATACACTTCAAAATTAGGTATAGTTGTTGGACCTGAAAACAAAGAAAAAAATAAATTAGTTGAAAAAATCAAAAAATTAATTAAAAAAGATATCATTTTAAACGTCTTAGAAATTAAAAACCCTGATAAAGTAGCTATATTGGTAGCACAAAATTTAGCTATCCAATTAGAACAAAGAGCTTTTTTCCGCGCTGCTCAAAAAATGACAGTGCAAAAAGTTTTAAAAACAGGCGTTAAAGGTGTTAAAATTATTATTTCCGGTCGTTTAGGCGGCGCTGAAATAGCTAGACAAGAAACCCTTTCTAAAGGACTTGTTCCTCTTCACACTCTAAGAGCGGATATTGATTATGCTTTTGAAGAAGCTCACACTACTTATGGCGTTTTAGGCGTTAAAGTATGGATTTATCATGGTGAAGTTTTACCTAAACAAACTATCGAAGATACTAGAAAATTATTAGTTTCTCAACATGATGAAAAAAGAGTTAATCCTCAAGACAGAAAACCAAAATTTGACGACAGAAGAGCTAAATTTTCTGATAGAAAATCAAAATTTGAAAATAAAAAACCATTTTCAAAAAAAGTTAACAATACTAAAAATGTTAAAACAAAAATAACGTCCTAGATGGGGAAAGAGGTAAATAATTATGTTAATGCCAAAAAAAACTAAATACCGTCGCCCACATCGTGTAAGTTACGAAGGAAAATCTAAAGGTAAAAATAAGATCAATAATGGTAATTATGGTCTTATCGCAAAAGAAGGGGCTTGGATTACTAGCCAACAAATAGAATCTGCTCGTATCGCTATGACTCGTCATATGAAAAGAGAAGGTAAAGTTTGGTTAAACATCTTCCCTCATTTATCTTTAACTAGAAAACCTTTAGAAGTTCGAATGGGTTCCGGTAAAGGTGCTCCTGAATTTTGGGTAGCGGTTGTTAAAAAAGGCAAAGTACTTTTTGAAGTTAGTGATCTTAATAATTTAGAAAAAACAGAAAAAGAAGCTCTAAGACTTGCATCTCATAAATTACCTATTAAAACTAAAATCGTTAAAAGAGGTCAAGAATAATGAAAATCAAAGACGTTCGCAAAATGACAAACGAAGAATTAAATGCTAAAATTCTTCATTTTAAAAAAGAATTATTTGACACTAAATTACAATTAGAATTATCTAAAACAAAAAATACTTCTCGTGTGCGCAAAATAAGAATCATAATTGCACAAATGAAAACAGTTTTAAACGAAAGAAAGTTATCTCACAATGTAGTTGTTGAGAATAACCCACAAGAGTCTAAAACATTAGTTGAAGAGCAAAAATCAATTCAAAATAATCCATTAGAAAAAGATCAAGTGGAAGCTCCAAAGGTAGAAACTGAACAAGCAGAAACTCAAGAAGCAGAAGCGCAAGAAGTTGCGACTGAAGCGGTTCAAGTAGAAGCGGAAAACACAGAAACTACAGAAGTTGAAACTGAACAAGTGGAAAACGAAGAAAAAAATAAAGAATCAGATACACAAAAATAAATATATATTTTTTGCAAATAAAATATATAATTTTTTTGTAGATTCCTTATTTCAATAAAATTCAAAAAAAAGAAAAGGAGGTTGATTTCAATGCGTAATTCTAGAAAGATTTTATCAGGCGTAGTAGTTTCTGATAAAATGCAAAAAACAATCACTGTTGCTGTGGATACTTACAAAAAAGATCCTTTATACAAAAAAAGAGTGAAAAAAACTAACAAATTTCATGTTCATGATGAAAAAGAAGTTGCAAAAGTAGGCGATTTAGTTAATTTTATGGAAACAAGACCTCTTTCTAAAACTAAAAAATTCCGTTTATTCAAAGTTGTCAATGCCAAAAATAAGGAGTCTCAAATATGATTCAAAAAAATACTCGTTTAGTAGTGGCAGACAATAGCGGAGCTAAAGAAGTTTTAGTTATTGGTATTCCTGGTGGAAGTAAAAAACGTTACGCTCATATAGGTGATTTAGTTGTAGTGACTGTCAAAAAAACTATCGCTTCTAGCGCAGTTAAAAAAGGAACAGTTACCAAAGCTTTAATTTTACGCACTAAACATGGTTTAAAAGGTAAAGACGGTAGTTACATTAAATTTGATGATAACGCAGTTGTTATTGTTAAAGATGATATGACACTTAAAGGAACAAGAATATTTGGACCTGTTGTTAAAAATCAAAAGTTAAGAGATAATAATTTTTCTAAATTTCTGTCTTTAGCTGAAGAAGTATTTATAATATGAGGTATGACGAATGTACATTAAAGTAGGAGATACAGTTGCTATTATTGCTGGAAAAGATCGTTTTTCAACTGATGAAAAAGGTAAAAAAACTCTTAAAAGCGGAAAAGTAGTAAAAGTTTTTTTTAAAGAACAAAAAGTTTTAGTTGAAGGAATAAATATTGCTACTAAACATAAAACTCCTTCAGACAACGAAAATAAAGGAAATATCGTTAAAGAAGAATTGCCTATTCATGTTTCTAATGTTGCTGTAATAGATCCTGTTAAAAACGTACCTACACGTGTGGGTTACCGTTTTGAGTCAGGTAAAAAAGTACGTTATGCAAAAAAATCAGGCACTACTTTAGATATTTCTAAATAAAGAAGGTTTGAATAAATGAAAAAAGAGAATAATTATACTGAAAATAATTCGTTTTTGGCTTTAAAAGAAATTTTTAATTTTAAATCAGTAATGCAAGTTCCTAAAATAGACAAAATAGTGATCAATGTAGGGATAGGGGAAGCTGTTACTAACATTAAAGTTTTGGATGAATTTTCAGAACAATTAACTGCTATCAGCGGACAAAGACCTGTCATTATTAAAGCTAAAAAATCTATCTCTAACTTCAAGTTAAGAGAAGGAATGCCAATCGGTTTAAAAGTTACTTTAAGAGGTAACAAACAAAAATCTTTTTTAAACAAATTAATCCATATCGCATTACCTCGTGTAAGAGATTTCAGAGGAGTTCCTACTAAGTCTTTTGACGGTAGAGGGAATTACGCACTTGGTATTAAAGAACAAATTATTTTCCCTGAAATTAGTTTTGATAAAGTTAAAAAAACTTTTGGAATGGATATTTGTATTGTCACTACGGCAAAAAATGATGAAGATGCTAGAAAATTATTAGAATTTCACGGCATGCCTTTTCAAAAAAATAAATAAAATGGAGTTTTTATGGCTAAAAAATCAAGAATAGTTAAAAACCAAAAACAAAAAGCTTTATTTTTAAAATATAAAGACTTACGTTTTGAGTTAAAACAAAAAAAAGATTATAAAGGTTTATCTCGTCTTCCTGTGGAATCCTCCCCTGTCCGTCTTAAAAATATAGATCAGATCGATGGTAGATCAAGAGGATATATGAGAAAATTCGGATTATCTAGAATTAAATTTCGTGAATTAGCTAATAAAGGCGAAATTCCTGGTATTAAAAAAGCTAGTTGGTAATAAAAAAAGGAGAACACAAATATGGTTATGACAGACCCTATTGCTGATTTATTAACAAGAATCCGCAACGCTAATACGATGCGTCATGCAAAAGTTTTAGTTCCGGCTTCCAAGTTAAAAATTAAAATGTTAGAAGTTATTAAAAAAGAAGGTTTTATTAAAGATTTTAATTTAGATGTAACCAAAAGAAACGTTATTATCCAATTAAAATATAATTCCGAAACAAAAGAAAGAACTATTAAAGGTTTAAAAAGAGTTTCTAAATATGTTGGCGTTGATGAAATCCCTAGAGTCTTAAGCGGCTTAGGAGTAGCTTTAATATCTACTTCAAAAGGAATTTTAACTGATCACGAAGCTTTATCATCTCAAATTGGTGGCAAAGTTTTAGCTTATATTTGGTAACTATTAAGGAGAAAGACATGTCACGAGTAGGAAATAAAGTTATTACAGTTCCTAAAGGTGTAGAAGTGGACATTCAAGATAACAATTTTATCACAGTTAAATCTTCTAAAGGACAATTAGAATATCAATTTAATCCTTCTTTAAAAATCGATTATAAAGATAATTTAATTTCTGTAAAAAGACCTAATGATGAAATTTTTATGAAAAAAATTCACGGCACTACAAGAGCTTTATTAAATAATATGATTACCGGTTTAGATCAATTTTTTGTTAAAAAAATGGAAATCGTTGGTTTAGGTTATAACGTTCAAAAGAAAGACTCAACTTTAACTTTTAATTTAGGTTTTTCGCATCCGATCGTTATGAATATTCCTGCCGGTTTAGAAGTAGAAATCGTTAAAAGCACAGAAATTACCGTTAAAGGCGTAGATAAACAATTTGTAGGCGAATTCGCTGCTAAAATTGCCAAATTATCCAAACCAGAACCTTACAAAGGCAAAGGGATACGTTATGTTGGTCAATATATTCATCGAAAAGCTGGTAAGAGTGCTAAAAAATAAGAAAGGACATTTATTTAAGCTATGATTAATAAACAATCTTCACAAGTTTTACGTAAAAAACGTCATTTACGTTTAAGAAAAAAAGTGATAGGAACTAATGCTAAACCACGTTTAAATGTTTCTTATTCTAATAAATATTTTTATGCACAAATAATCGATGATCAACGTAAAGTTACTTTGTGCAGTGCTCATAGTAAAGAAATAAATGCCAACGTAGTTAATACAAAGGTTGCTTCCGATATAGGCACACTGATTGCTAAAAAAGCTTTAGAAAAAGGCATTACTAATGTTGTTTTTGATCGTGGAGGACGTTTATACCATGGTCGTATAAAAGCTTTAGCTGATTTTGCCCGAAAGGAAGGTTTACAATTTTGAAAGTAAATAGAATGAAAAAAGAATTCGTTAATAAAAAAGCTTCTTCAATCGAAGAAAAAGTAGTTAAAATTAACAGAATTACCAAAGTTGTTAAAGGTGGTCGTCGTTTTCGTTTTTCCGCTTTAGTTGTTGTCGGTGACAAAAAAGGAAAAGTAGGTTTTGCTACTGGTAAAGCGCAAGAAATCATTGATGCTATTAAAAAAGCTTTAGAAAAAGCTAAAAAAGAAATGGTTGATATCGCTTTAGTAGGAACTACTATTCCTCACCAAATTACTGGTCATTTTGGCGCAACAAAAGCTTTCTTAAAACCAGCTTCCAAAGGAACAGGTATTGTTGCTGGTGGTAAAGCTGCCAGAACTGTTTTGGAATTAGCAGGAATTAGCGACATTTTAACTAAGTCTTTAGGTTCAAGAACTTCCATTAACGTTTTAAGAGCTGTAATGGATGGTTTAAAAAACTTAAGAACTATTAAAGACGTTGAAAAAGCAAGAGGAGTTTCTTTAGAAGCGAAAATTAAAGGAATAGCGAAATGAAAAAATTAGAAATTACTTTATATAAAAGTTTGATCGGAAGGACTCCCAATCAAGTAAAAAACGCTCACCACTTAGGATTAAGAAAAATTAACCAAAAAGTGATTAAAGAAGATGTTCCTACTGTTAGAGGAGTTCTTAAAAAAATACATCATTTAGTTGTGGTAAAAGAAGTATTGGAAGGGAGAGTTTAATTATGTTACATTTATTAAAACCAGTTAAAGGCGCTAGAAAAACAACTAAACGTTTAGGTCGTGGTCCAGGTAGTGGTAATGGTAAAACTTCTGGTAAAGGACATAAAGGTCAATTGGCTCGTTCTGGCGGTGGTGTTAGACCAGGTTTTGAAGGTGGACAAATCCCTTTTTTCCAAAGAATTCCTAAAAGAGGGTTCCACAATTTTAATCAAAAAAAATATTTTTTAATTAATTTAAAAGATTTAGAAATTTTTGACAATGATACTGTAGTTACTAGAGAATTATTATTGAAAAAAAGACTTATCAAGAAAAACACTTCTGATATTAAAGTATTGGCAAATGGTACTTTCACTAAAAAATTAACAGTACAAGCATCTAAATTTTCTAATAAAGCTCAAGAATTGATTCAACAAGCTGGCGGAAATGTCGAAATATTGAAGGTAGCATAAGATGAAAATGGTAATAGATTTTCTTCGTGATAAAAGTAAAATAATTAAAAAAATTTTATTTACTTTGGTTATTTTATTTATCTTTGTTATCGGTAATAAATTAGTTATTCCTTCTGAGTTGCTTAAACAACAAATTTCTTTACAAGAAAAAATTAAAGACTTGTTGAAAATCAAAGTTAGCTTGTTCGAAACTAATAGTTCTATATATTTTTTATCTTTAGGAGTTTATCCTTATATTACTGCTTCTATTATTGTCCAATTTGCACAAAAATTATTTCCTTTTATGAAAGAATGGCAAGAACAAGGTGAAAGAGGAAAATATAAAACCAATTTAGTCACTCGTTCTTTGACTTTGCTGTTTGCAGTAGGATCGGCTTTATCTTCTATTCAACGTGATGGAATTGCCACACTCGCTAACAATAAAGCACATGTTTTAGAAATAGTGTTTTTTTTAGTGGTCGGAGCATTCATTAGCATTTGGTTAGCTGATTTAATCACTTCTAAAGGAATAGGAAACGGTATTTCTATTTTCGTAGCAATTAGTGTCAGTAAGAATTTATTTGAAACACTGTATTTTTTAACAAACATCGACAATTCAGACTTTGTAGTTAAAAGAATCTTGACTTTAGTAGTTCTGTTAATCTTATTAATTTTAACAGTTATTTTATCAGCTGCTTATTTAAAAGTTCCAATCACTTACGCCACTAAACAAAATAATGATAAAATAAACAATCACATCCCTTTAAAACTTAATACTTCAGGAATTTTGCCAGTAATTTTAGCCAACAGTTTATTGCAAGTTTTTGGCACTATTTCGCTTTTGTTGGGACCAGAAAATGGTTTTTCCAAATGGGTAACTCAATTTCAGGCCTCTCAAAGTAGTTATTTAGGTTTAGGTTTTTTTGTTTACTTATTATTAATTTTGTTATTTTCAGTTTTTTCTACTTTTATAACTATCAATCCGGCAGATATTGCCGAACATTTATCAAAACAAGATGCTTACTTAGAAGGGGTAAAACCTGGAGACGAAACAGTTTATAAAATTACTCAAAAATTATTTAAAGTAACAGTCATCGGCGCTTTTTCTTTAACTGTCTTAGCTGCTTTACCTGAATTGATTAAATTTTTTGTTTGGGGTAATGCATCTCACCGAACAGTTAAAGTTCAATTAGGTGGTACTAGTCTTTTAATTGTTGTAGGTGTAGCTGTTGAAGTAATGCAACGTATAACGACTCAAACTAACGTTAAGAAATTATACAAAAAATTATTTTAAATAATAAATTTTATAAATGAAAAAGAAATCATTATGTTTAGATTTAAGGCAGGTTACCCTTTATGATAATAATTAAATCAGAGAATGAAATTGCTATAATGAGAAAAGCAGGTCAAATTTTATCTTCTATCAGAAAAGAATTAATTCTTTCTTTAAAAGAAGGTATTTCTACTTTTGCTTTAGATATGATTGCTCGTGAATTGATTAAAAAACATGGAGTGGTTTCCGCTTTTAAAGGTTATAAAGGTTTTGATGGTTATATGTGCACTTCTGTTAACGAAGCTATCGTGCACGGAATACCATCTAAAAAACAAATTTTAAAAAAAGGCGATATCATTACGATTGATATGGGGATCAAATATCAAGGTTATTACGTTGATTCGGCTTGGACTTATACCATCGGTAAAGTTTCTAAAAAAGTAGCAACTCTTTTAGAAAACACTGAAAAGTCTTTATTCGCTGGAATAGAACAAGTTAAACCAGGCAATCGTATTTCTGATATTTCTGCAGCTATTTTTGAAATTGGTAAAAAGAATAAATACGGTATAGTTGAGGTTTTTTCCGGACATGGAATTGGTTTGCAATTGCATGAAAAACCTTATATTTTTAATTTTGATTTTGTTGATAAAGATTACATCTTACAACCAGGAATGACTTTTTGCATTGAACCTATGTTTACTTTAGGTACTAAAGAAGTTAAAATATTGAATGACGGTTGGACTGCTATAACAGCAGATAAAAGCTTAAGTGCTCATTTTGAACACACAGTTTTAGTGACCGAAAACGGATATGAAATTTTAACATTAACATAAACAAAGAAATAGGAAAATAAAAATAAATATGGTTAATCCAAATATTATTGAATTTGATGATGCTATAGTAGTTGGCATTTTACCTAATGCTAAATTTAAATTAGAACTTTCTAATAAAAAAATTATTATTGCTCATATTTCAGGCAAAATACGTAGCAATAACATTCGTATTTTGTTAGGTGATAAAGTTAAAGTAGATTCTAAAGGGCGTATTGTTTATCGTTATATCGATAAAAGATAATAATATTTTTTTAAATAAAAGGAGATATTTAAAATGAAAGTTAGAGCTTCTGTTAAAAAACGTAGTGCTGATGACATCATTGTACGTCGTAAAAAAAGAGTTTATATTATAAATAAAAAAAATCGTCGCAATAACCAAAGACAAGGGTAATTTGGAAAGGAGTTTATAAATGGCAAGAATTGCAGGAATAGATGTTCCTCGTGATAAAAGAGTAGTGATTTCACTTACTTATATTTATGGTGTTGGACTTAAAACTTCTCAGCAAATTTTAAGCGAATTAAATATAGATGAAAATATTCGTGTTAAAGATTTAACTGAAGAACAATTGTCTAGCATAAGAAATGAATTAAGTAAAATGAGTGAAGGCGCTCTAAGACGTGAGACTGCTTTAGTAAATATTAAACGTTTAATGGAAATCGGTTGCGATAGAGGAATACATCATCGTAAAGGTTTACCAGTAAGAGGACAAAAAACTAGAAATAACGCTAAAACGGCTAAGAAAAATCGTAAAAAACTGGCTTCAAGTGTTAATAAAGATAAAAAAAGTAATAAGAATGCGAAAAGAGGGAGATAATAAATGGCTCAAAAAAAACGCATAAAGCGTAAAAAAATTAAAAAAAATGTTCCTTTTGGTATAGCTCATATTCATACTACTTTTAATAATACCATATTGACTATTACCGATTTAGAAGGTGATGTAATCACTTGGAGCAGCGCAGGTTCTTTAGGTTTTAAAGGTAGCAGAAAATCAACTTCTTTCGCAGCTCAACAAGTAGCTAGAAAAGTAGCAGGATTGGCTAAAGACCAAGGAATGCAAAAGGTTGAAGTCTTTATTAAAGGTCCAGGAGTAGGTAGAGAAACTTCTATCCGTTCTTTACAAGAATCAGGTTTAGAAATTACTGCTATTAAAGATGTTACTCCTATTCCTCATAATGGTTGTAGACCACCTAAACGTCCTCGTGGTTAATTAAGGGAGTAGAAAATGAAAAAATTAAAATTTTTAAGACCTATTATGTTAGTTGACAATGAAAATGATGATGCTTTTGATAAAAGATTCGTTATCCAACGTTTAGAAAAAGGATACGGAACTACAATCGGAAATTCTTTGAGAAGAGTTTTATTATCTTCTTTACCAGGTGCCGCTATTGTAAACGTTCATATTGATGGTGTAGAACATGAATTTACCGTTATGGACGGTGTTTATGAAGATATTATGACTATCATTTTAAATTTAAAAAAAGTCGTGATTGCTGTTGATTCCCAAGATGAAGATTTTGAACAAAAGTTGGAAATCGATATTACAGGAGAAAAAACAGTAACAGCTGCAGATTTTAATGTTGTTGATGGAGTAGATATCATTAATAAAGATCAAGTCATAGCACATGTATCAGAAAACACTCGTTTCCGTATGGAAGTGACAGTAAGAAGAGGCATTGGTTATGAAAGTGCTGCGAATAACAAGGTTTTTAATAAAAGCCAATTCGGAGTTATAGCGATCGATTCTTTATATACACCAGTTGTAAAAACAACTTACACTGTGGAACAAAAATTAGGTAACAAAGAAGAATTAGTAGTTGATATCGAAACTAATAAAGCTATTACCGCTAAACAAGCTTTATCGACAGCTTCTAAAATTTTAGCAGATCATTTTAATGTTTTAGTTAACTTATGCGAACAAGAACAACAAAATGACTTTATTTATGAAGCAGAAATTGAAAATTACAATCATGCTTTAGATTTAAAAATCGAACAATTAGAATTGTCTGTGAGACTATTAAATAGTTTGAAAAAATCAGGCATTAATACTGTAAAAGAATTAGTGAGTCAAAAAGAAAAAGATATTTCTAAATTAAATAGTTTAGGTAAAAAATCTTTTGATGAATTAAAAGCAAAAATGAACGAATTAGAACTTCGTTTCAATATGCCAATAAACGACAAATAAAATATTTTTTTAGAAAGTGGGTTAAAATTAAAAAATGGCTTACAGTAAATTAAGACGTACTACCCCTCAAAGAAAATCTTTATTAAGAAGTTTAGTTTCCAGTTTGATCGCAAACGAACAAATTGTAACTACTTTTTCTAAAGCTAAAGAATTGAGAAGAGCAGTTGAAAAATCTATAACTTTAAGTAAAAAAAACACTTTACATGCAAGAAGACAAGCATCTCTTTTAATGTTTGACGAAAAAATAGATGAAAATAAAACTGTTTTACAAAAGTTATTTAACGAATTATCTGCCAAATATCAAGACAGACCGGGCGGTTATACGAGAATCATTAAAACTGAACCTCGTAAAGGCGACGCTGCTCCTATGGCAATTATACAACTTGTTTAATCTTTGATCAAATAAGTTTTTTTATTAAATAGAGAAAAGTTATTTCTCTTTTTTCTGCAAAATGAAACAAAATTGATTCATCGGGTGCATTTTTATGTGCCAAATAATTAATTTTTTATTTAAAAAAGTATATTTTTTCTTATTAGATTCAATTCTTATTATAAAAAATATATTTTTTATAATAAGAATATTTAAAATGGTCCAGTTTATTTTAATTATTCTTATTTTTATAATGGTTAAAATAAATAAAATTAGGTTATAAAATGATAATTGTTAAAGGTTTAAATTTTAGTTACAAAGAAAAACAAATTCTGCATGATTTGAATTTTAAGATCAATCCTGGAACATGGGTTTCTATAATAGGTGATAATGGTTCAGGCAAATCTACTTTAGTTAAAATTTTAATTAGTTTATTGCAATATCAAAAAGGACAAATTACGATCAATGGTTTAGATTTGAATGAAGATAATTTGTCTGTTATTCGTCCTCTTATGGGGATTGTTTTTCAAAACCCTGATTATCAATTTATCGGCTTTGATGTGCGTAGCGATATCGCTTTCGGTCTGGAAAACCAAAATTTACCAAGAGAAGAAATGCAACAAAAAATTTTTGACGTTTCGCATTCTTTAGGCATTGATGATTTATTAGACAAAAAACCTCAAGAACTATCTGGTGGCCAAAAACAAAAAGTCGCTATTGCTTCTGTTTTAGCGATGGAACCAGAAATTATTATTTTTGACGAACCGACCGCTTTTTTAGATCCCCAAGGAGTTAAAGAAATTCATAATATTATCAAAAACATTCATCAACAAAAAAATAAGATTTTAATCACTATCACCCATGATTTATCTTTTGCTTTGCAAAGTGATGAGATTATTATTTTAGAAAAAGGTCATCTTTTGAAACACGATAAACCAGCGAATTTGATCAAAGAACCTTCTTTTTTGGAAAAATATTTTGTTAATTTACCTTTATCTTTGAAACTTTATTATGAATTATTAAAAAAAGATGAAAATGTATCTCATGAAAAAAAAGAATCTTTGCAAAAAATAAAGGAAATCTTATGGCAATACAGTTTAAAAATGTAAGTTATTATTATGATAAAACAAAAACACATGCTATCAAAGAAATTAATTTAAAAATTAACGAAAATAATGAATTTATCGCGTTAATTGGTCAAATTGGTTCGGGAAAATCTACTTTGGTTCAATTGATGAACGGTTTATTAACACCTTCAGAAGGTGAAATAGAAGTTTTTGGGCAAAAAATAACTTCCAAAACGCCTGAAAAACGTTTAGCTTCTTTGAGGAGTAAAATTGGCTTAGTTTTTCAATTCCCTGAATATCAACTTTTTGAAACAACTGTTTTAAAAGATGTGATGTTTGCGCTTAAAAATTTGAAAATAAATAATGCCACTTCAGAAAAGAAAGCTATTTCTGTTTTAAAAAGGTTAGGCATTGAAGAAGATTTATTTATTTCTTCTCCTTTTAAATTATCTGGCGGACAACAAAGAAAAGTCGCTATTGCCGGTATTTTAGTTATGGGTCCTGCTATTTTAGTTTTAGACGAACCTACGAGAGGTTTAGATGTTAAAAGTCAAATTGAAATTATGAATTTTTTTCAAGAATTATTTCAAATAGAAAAAAAAACTATTATTTTTATCACTCATAATATAGATTTAGTAGCAGAATATGCCAATAGAGTGATTTTTTTAGAAAAAGGTCAAATTATGTTTGATGGTTCTAAAGAAGATTTTTTTATGAACGAAAAATTCAATAAATTTGCACCTTATAAACCACAAACTTTCCAACTGGCGCATTTTTTAGAAAAAGAATTGAATATTCCCTTTGTGCCTACTTATTCTTTTGAAGAAATGTTGAAATATTTAAAAAAATTTTATAAAGGAAATAATGGTTTAGATGATTAATTCCGATTTACAACAAAAACCTGATTTAAAGAAAAAATCTTTTTTATATAGCGTTAATCCGGCGATTAAAATTATCGCTATCATTGCGTTTTTTAAAATTATTTTTAGCTTAGATGTCTCTTTTTTTTCCAAAGAAACCAACCTATTAGAAAAAGCTTTATTTTTTGGACCTTTCGTTTTTCTAACTTTGGTTTTATTTTTTTTGTTAATACATCTTAATTTTTCTGTCGTTAAAATGTTAAAACGCATTTCTCATTTGAAATTTCTTATTGTATTAAGTTTAATTTTTCATATTTCTTTAAAAGGAGAAGCAGGAACAGACATTTCTTTTCAAGTGTGGAATGTTTACTTAATGTTGTTCAGTTTAGGGGTTTTTTATTTCGTTTTTAAAAAGATCTTTCCGAAGAATATTTATCCTTTTTTGTTCGTTATTTTTTTCTTGGCAATGCCTTTTCTTATTTCTCATTTGGACTTGTGGAAAACAAATAAAATACCTTTTATAGATGAAAATTATACAGTTCAATTATTCTTGAAAAAAACAGATTTATTAAAAATTATTTTAATCTTTATTAGGATTTTATTGATTTTAACGGTTATCACTTTGTTTAACGAAACAACTTCTTTTATGGAAATAAATGATGGTTTGGAAATCGTTTTAAAACCTTTGAAAAAATTAAAATTTCCTTTAGAATTTTTTTCCATCATGATATCTTTAATTTTCATGTTTATTCCTTTTTTAATGGAAGAAACTAAAAAGATTATTAAAGCACAAATGTCTAGAGGTTTGGATTTATACACTAAAAATTTATTTAAAAAGATTTATAATTTATTATCTTTATTAATTCCTATTTTTGTGATATCTTTTCAAAAATCTTTAGTTTTAGCGAACGCTATGGAAGCACGTGGATATGTTTTAGGCGAAAAACGCACTAAATTAAATCATTATAAAATGACCAAAAAAGATTATCTTTTTTTAATAACTATTTTATCGTTTTTTATATGGAGTTTTTTTTAAAAAAGGGAAGAAATATTTTTTTATTTTATGATTTATTATAAAATAAAAGAGAGGTTTTTGATTTGAAAAAATTTACTTATAAATTGGTTTTAAGTTATGATGGTACTAATTATCACGGATATCAAAAACAACCTAAAGTGGTCACAGTTCAGTCCGTTTTAGAAAACGTTTTATCCCGTCTTACGAAAAGAAAAATGCTAACTTACGCCGCTAGTCGCACGGATAAAGGGGTTCATGCTGAAGGTCAAGTAGTTCATTTTTATACTTCTTTTTTGATTGATAATTATTTTTTTCAAAAAGCTTTAAATAAAACCTTGCCGAAAGATATTAAGGTTGAGGAACTCTCTTTAGTGTATGACGCTTTTCATGCGCGTTATCATACTAAATCCAAAATTTATAAGTATTTTTTTTCTAAAAAAGAATTAACGCCTTTTAATAACCGTTTTCAAACTTATTTTGAATCTTTGGATTTCTCCTTAATTGAAAAAGCGTTATCTTTAATTAAAGGTGAACATGATTTTGTTTTATTTACCAATAATAAAGACGAAAAAAAATCTACTGTTAAAATCGTTTATGACGCTTTTTTAGAAGAAACTGAAGATCAATATATTTTGGTTTTTCACGGTAAAGGTTTTTTAAAACATATGATTCTTTTTTTAGTAGGTTTTTTAATTAGGATCGGGCAGAAAAAAAAGACTTTATTAGACTTGGAAAATATGTTAAACTTAACATATGACAAACAATTTTCTTATTTAGCTCCTCCTTGTGGACTGGTTTTAACAAAAATTTTTTATTAAAAAGGTGGTTCGATATGTTTATTTCTTTTGAAGGTGGCGAAGGAACTGGTAAAACCACTCTCGCAAACGCTTTGTTTAAAAAAATGATTCAAAAACATGCAGTTATTTTAACTAAAGAACCGGGCGGTTGTGAAACTAACCTTCCTATAAGGAAACTTTTATTTAGTTCTGATAATAAAATAGACGTTCATACGGAAGCTTTATTATACGCAGCCGATAGAACAGAACATTTGGAGAAGGTTATTTTACCAGCTTTAAAAAAAGGTCAAATAGTGATTTGCGATCGTTATCTAGATTCTTCTTTAGCTTATCAAGGTTACGCTAGAGAGTTAGGCGAAGATTTTGTTAAAAAAATTAATGTTATTGCGTTGAAAACGATGCCGGATATTACTTTTTATTTAGATTTAGATCCTCAAATAGGCTTGCAAAGAATAAAAGACAAAAGAGAAGATAAAAGAGAATATTTTGATTTGCAAACTTTATCTTTTCATCAAAAAGTGAGAGAAGGTTTTTTAAATTTGCATCAACAATTCCCACAGAGAATTTTTAAAATTGATGCTAACCAGCCTTTGGAAGAAATACAATCCATCATTGAAAAAGAAATACAAAGATTGTTTAAAATAAAATTATGAATAAAAATCAACGTTTATTGGAAAAATTTAAATTTATTATTGAACAAAAAAAATTATCTCATCTTTATTTAATAGAAGGTAGCAGCGAAGAAGCTAGACATGAATTTATGTTGGAATTAGTTCATGAATTTTTACAAACTACTCCTTTGGATCCTCAATTAGAAAGTTTAATTAAAAATTTTTCGTATCCTAATTTTTATTTTTTAAGTTATAAAAAAAATAATTCCATTAAAAAAGAACAAATTTTGGAAATGCAAAATTATTTCAACCAAACTTCTTTTTTTCAACAAAAAAAAGTTTATGTTATTGAAGGGATTGAACATCTTCATGTTAAAGCGGCTAACAGTTTGCTTTATTTTTTAGAAAACCCTATTAGTGAGAATATTTTAGGGATTTTATTAACTAATAATCGCGATCTTGTCCTACCTACCATTCTTTCGCGTACACAAGTTTTTTCGTTAGATAATATGACGGAAGATGAAGAAGAAGTTTCGCCAGCATTTAATAAAGGCGAGGTTTTAGATGATGTTTTAATTAGTTTATTAAACCGTTTTAACAACGTAAAAGAAGATGTTTTAAATGTTAATTATTATTTAGAATTTAAAAAATTCTTTTTATTGTTTTTAGATAATTTTAAAAAAAAGAATGATTTTGTTTATTTATTCGGAGAAGCTAAATCTTTAGCCGAAGATAAATTATTTGTGAGTGATTTTTTAAAAGTTATAATGCAATTTTTCTTAGATTTATATTATAAAAAAAATAATTTATCTTTTTCTTTTCCTATAGAATTATTAGAAAAACCTTTTTTTGATGAATTGTCTTTAGAACATATTAATAAATATTTAGCGATATTAGAGCAAATAGAACAAAAGAATGTTTTTGTCAACGCTAATTTTTGCTTTATGGCTTTATTGTTAGAAATAGAAAAACAAAAGGAGTTTTTAAATTTAATTTAAAATTTAAAAATCATTAAAATATGGTAATAATACAAAAAACCTTTATTGAACCGAAACCGACTTTATATTTGGTTTCCACTCCTATCGGCAATATGTCAGATTTAACCTTTCGTGCGTTAGAAATTTTAAAAAAAGTGGATTATATTTTGGCAGAAGATACCAGAAGAGCTCATAAAATATTAGAATTTTATCAATTTAAAAACAATTTACTTTCTTTGTATCAATATAACGAAAAGCAAAGGGTGCAAAAGATTTTGACTTTGTTAGAGGATGGTAAACAAATAGCTTTAATTAGCGATGCCGGTACTCCTTTAATTAGTGATCCGGGTTTGTTATTGGTTCAAGAAGTTAAAAAAGCAGGATTTTATGTTACTTCTGTTCCTGGACCGGCAGCTTTTTTGTCCGCCTTCAGCATTTCTTCTTTTGATATTCCGTTTTTGTTTTTAGGCTTTTTACCTAAAAATAAAAAAGCGAAAACAGAAATGTTATTAAAACACCGTTTTTTTGAAGGATCTTTAATTATCTATGAATCGCCTTTAAGAATTAAAGACACTTTACAAATGGTTCAAATTCATTATCCTCAACGTAATATTTCTTTATCACGCGAATTAACCAAAAAATTTGAAACCATTATTAATGGCGATATTGATAGTGTTTTAAAAGAAGAGTTGAAAACTAAAGGAGAATATGTTTTAGTTATTGAAGGCAATAAAAAGCCTTTTTCTTATCAAGATTTTTCTTTAGACGAACATATTATGTTTTTTTTACAACAAGGTTTTTCGGAAAAAGAGTCTTTTTCTAAAGTCGCTAAAGCGAGAAATATTTCTAAAAAAGAGATTTATCAAAAATATAAAATTCAAAAAGATAATGTATAAAAAAGGAGATTTATTGTTTATATGACAGTTCACAAAAAGAAGTTTTACATTTCTACTTCTATCGCTTACGCTTCAGGCATTCCACATATCGGTAATGTCTATGAAATGATTTTATCCGATTCGATAGCTCGCTTTAAAAAAATGGATCATTATGATGTTTATTTTCAAACGGGCACCGATGAACACGGTCAAAAGATTGAAAAAAAAGCTTCTCAAGAAAAAATAAATACTCAAAAATATGTAGATCATATTTCTTCTGAAATTAAAAGAATTTATGATTCCGTAGGAGTTAATTATGATAATTTTGTTAGAACTACCGATGAATCTCATAAAAAAACAGTTCAAGCTATTATCAATAAACTCTTAAAAAAAGGCGATATTTACTTAGGAACTTATGAAGGTTGGTTTTCTGTCGTTGAAGAAAGTTATATAGCAGAAAAGGACTTAATTGACGGTAAAACTGCTAGTGGTGAAACACCAGTTTGGTCCACCAAAGAAGAAGTCTACTTTTTTCAATTATCAAAATATCAAGAACGATTGTTAACTTATTTAAATGACAATCCTCATTTAATTTTACCGAAAGAAAGAAGAAAAGAAGTTTTAAATTTGTTGAAAGAACCTTTAACTGATTTATCTATTTCTAGGACTTCTTTTAAATGGGGTATTCCTTTAAGTTTTGATCCTAACCATGTGGTTTATGTTTGGATTGATGCTTTAAGCAACTATATTACGGGTTTAGGTTTTCAACTTTCTGAAGACGGAGAAATCTTGCCTAATGAACAATTTTTAAAATATTGGCCTTGTGATCTACATGTTATTGGGAAAGATATTAGTAGATTTCATTTGATTTATTGGCCTATTTTATTAATGGCTTTAGAAATCCCTCTGCCGAAACAATTTTTAATCCATCCTTGGATTTTATTCAATAACAATAAAATTTCTAAATCAACTAATAATGTGGTTTATATAGACGATTTGTTAAAGTTTTTTTCTGTTGATGCTATTAGATATTTCGTTTTACACGAAATACCTTATGTTTCTGACGGAACTTTAAGTTATGATCTTTTATTAGAAAGATATAATGCTGATCTTGTGAACACGATAGGAAACTTGTTAAGCCGTACTTTAGGTATGATTAAAGCCTACCGTAATTCTCAATTAACCAAAACAACGACAGAAGAAAAAGATGACTTTAATTTGCCTCAAAAAGCGCTTGATGCTGTAAAGTTAGTTAAAAAAGCAATGGATTCTTATCGTGTGGCGGAAGCGATGGAAAATATCGTTCAATTAGCTCGTTATTCTAATAAATATGTGGATATTGTTGAACCTTGGAACCTTGTTAAAGAGGAAAATAATTCAGCCAAATTAGATGTTTTTTTATATAATTTAGTGGAAACTTTACGTTTTATAGGCGTTTTATTAAAACCTTTTTTACCTGAAACATCTGAATCAATTTTAAAACAAATTAAGGCTGAAGAAGAGACTTTGGAAAGTTTAGAAAAATTCGGCACTACTCAAACCAAAGAATTACAACCTGGAGAAAAATTGTTTGAACGTCTGGAAAAGATCGATTTATAAATAAGTTTCTTCTTTTCGGGTCAATCATTCTTTTTAAAAAAGACATTCGAAACCTTTTTAAAGCAAAAAAATACTTCAAATAAATAATTATTTGAAGTATTTTTTATAATAGATAAAATATTGATTTTTAATTAGGAATAAATATTAACGAATGTGTTATAATTTATTTGGTTGATTTCATTAAATTGTTATCATTTTTATAAACCTTTTTTGGTTGATTGTTTTGAACGGTTCAAAAGTTTTTATCTCAATGATCCGTCCCACTTACCGTAATGATTTTCGTCAAAGTTTGTAGGTTCATTCTGCCTGTCAGTTGAAATATTTCAACTAAAGGATCCATCCCACTTACCGTAAACTTATGAAAAAATTTGTGGAACCAAAAAAATACTCGCATCGTTTGGAGACGAAGCAAGAAAATGTATATCAATTTATTGATAAAATTTTTATTTTTCCAAAATAAAATTATTTTTACGAAATAATAAAAAAATGAAATCATCCAAAATCATTCTAACATAAAAAAAGACCAAAATTAATAATTTTATTTTAACTAAAAAGATTAATAATTAAACCCAAAAATCATAATAATTAAATTAACAATTATAATATAATAGATAATCCTTTTTAGAAACATTTATGTTTCTATTTTTTTTAAAAAAACCATCCTCTTTGCATTGATAAAAGCTTGGAGGATGGTTTTTTTGTTTATTAAAGACTTTTTAACCGTTTTTAAAGGCTTTTTGGATCTTTTCTTGAAGTTTATTAAACTCGTTTTCATTTATTGCTTTTTTTAAAATACTGTTTAAAGCGTGAAAAAAACAATAACCATCGCCTGGAGTGTCGTTATATTCCTCAATATAAAAATGTGAATTATTTGTGTTTTTCATTTGGCATATTATTTGCTTTTTGAATTTACTTGTCGCACTATATTCTTCATTATGAGAATGCTTTTCATTCTCTTTTACTATATGTTTTTCAATTTTTAAAATAATATTTTTTCTCAATTGTTGGCTAATCCAATCGATTGTTCCTTGGATTAAAGTCAAGCAAGCAGTACTCAAACGCCCTTGAAAAGTTTTATCGATAAATTGGATCATTTCTTCTGCATCAGGAGTGAAAATAATGGGATAAGTTTCTTGTTTGTTATAGTTTTTCATAAATTCTTCCAGCCCTAAAAGTGGCAATAATTTGATGTTTGTGAAATTTTTGATTTTTTCTTGCTTTAAATTACTTACTTCGTCATCATAATGTTTTTTGATATTCGCAAAAGAACTATCTTTTAAATTAGCGGATTCATGATGAGAAGTGTTGTTATAGTGATGTTTGTTGTGAGGGGACATTTTGATGGCAAAGAATAAGATGAATAAAAAACCCATTGCAATAAAAAAATAATATAAATATTTTTTTACCATTTTCGTAATCGTCCTTTTTTTATTAATTTGAATAATTATTTTTTTTGACAAATCAGGTATATTATTTTTCTCTTTTTTTGCTTTATGTTGTGTCTGATTAAAAAAAGATATATTTTAAGGGGAGAAAATAATGGATAATTGAAAGCGAATGAAAATATAATATTATTTAAAAAAATATTACTCTTACTTTTATTATAAAACAAAAATATATCTTTTTATTAAAGAAAAACAAGAAGCATCGCTTTTCTTTTGGAATAAATATTAATTTTTTTTCTTACCATTTTATCGTGTTTTTTATAAGAATTACTAATTTATTGATATTCTTTTAAACTATATTTTGATGGATATTTTGGAGTTTCACTTGCAAAAAAAAAGATATAATGAGATTATATTATATAGAGAAAGAAAAAAAGGTGAAAAGATGTTCAAACCTACAATTCATAAAAAAATCAATCTTCTTTTTGTATTTTTCAATATTGTAATCCCGTTTATTTTTGTAATTATTCCGTTAATATGGTTTGTTCATCAAGCGGTTCATCCAACAACAACAAAACATCAAACTCAAGAGGTGGAAATTAATTTAGGAGAAGTTGAAGATATTCCAGGCACTATTAAACAATATATTAAGAAAAATATTAATCCTGATTTTAAGGGTGAAGTTTCCGAAACTCCTAGTTATAATTCTAATAAATATAGTGATCAAAACATTAATTCTCCGATTAAAAACCCTCCAGACGATATAAAAGCTATTTATTTTGATAAGGCAGAGAGAAATGAAACTTTTTCGCCACTTTATATTTTGGAAGAATTAAAAAAAATGGGAAACGGAGCTGATAAAATGTATCTTTTTAAAGCTAAGAAAAAACCTATTGTTTGGGATTATGGAAAAATTTTGGACTATCCGAATCCAATGGATAAACAAAAAGAGCTTAACAAAGTTATAACAAAGCCGAAAGAATACAATGACTTACAACAATCAATTACTACTAACAAAACAGAAGTAGTTGAAATCGACTTAGGCGAAGTTTTTCACATTCCCAGGGCTATAAAAACATATATTAAACAAAATATCAAAAAGGATTTCATCGGAGAAGTGCCAGAAAAACCAAGTTATAATTCTAATTCTAAGGATTTTTTTACAACGAACGAAATAGACTCTTCCATTCAAAACCCTAACGACAATATAAAAGCTATTTATTTTGACGGAGGTCAAAGGGAAAAATCATCCTGGTTTACCCGATACGATTTAGAAGATTTAAAAACAATGGGAAATGGAGCTAATAAAATGTATATTTTCAAAGCCGTTCAAAAACCATTCACTATTTTCCACGTTAATATCGGAACAATCGGTGACGAAACTGAAAATATTCGAGATTTTATTAAGACAAAAATTAATCCCGATTTTATCGGCTATGTTTCGGAAACTCCAAGTTATAACGCTGATAGTGCTTTTTTATCGGAAAACATTGATACTCCGATTAAAAACCCTGGCGAATATACTAAAGCAGTTTATTTTGACGGAGGAAAGAGGTTTAAATCTTTTTTAGGGACGCACTATACTTTGGAGGAATTGAAGCGAATGGGTGATGGCGCTAAAGCAATGTATATTTTTCATAATGATTCGGCCGAATTAAAAGAATTCGAACTTGTCCTTGTTTCAGTAGCATCCGTTAAAAATGAAAAATCAGAGAAAAAATTAATTTATCCTCTTGATACAAATGATAAAAAGTTAATAGAATTTCCAAAAAACGAAAAAAGAGAAAATATAAATAACGAAGACAAACCCAAATTAAAATATAATTATAATTAAAACTTTAAAGAAAAAATAAAAACAATATTTTAATTTTATGTTTTTGAACATTTCAACCATTAATAAGAAAAAAACCGCCATTTTTAGACGGTTTTTTTCTTATTATTAAAAATAATTTTTAATTAGTTATTAATTTTTGCAATTCATCTTTATTTATAGTTTCTTTTTCTAACAATTCATCAACTATTTTGTCTAATAAATTTTTATTTTGTTGTATGATTTCTTTAGCTTGTTTATAACATGAATTAATTATTTTATTAATTTCTTCATTAATAGCTTTTTTATCAGAAAATTCAGAATCTTGAACAGGTCCTAAATTAGACATACCGTATTTTGTGACCATAACCCTAGCTATTTGAGTTGCTTGTTTGAAATCGTCAAAAGCTCCATTAGAAACGTCATCGAAAATTAATTCTTCAGCCGCTCTTCCTCCTAAGAAAGAAGTAATATTAGCTAACATTCTTTTTTTAGAAGAAAAGAAGGTTTCTTTTTCAGGCATCATTAAATTATAACCTCCTGCATTTCCACGAGGTATAATAGTTATTTTTTGCACTTTTTGAGCATGTTCTAATTTTAAACCAATTATAGCATGACCTGCCTCATGATAAGCAACCATTTTACGTTCTTTTTCGTCATATTTTTTAGACTTCTTAGCTGGACCCATTAAAACACGGTCTATTGATTCCAAAAGTTCTTCGTTATTTATTTCAGTTTTTTTATTTCTTACAGTTAAAATGGAAGCTTCGTTTAAAACTGAAGCCAATTGAGCTCCGCTCATTCCTGGAGTTTGTTTCGCTAATTGGTTAAAATCAACATCTTTGGCAATGTTTTTGTTTTTGGCATGTACTTTTAAAATAGCTTCTCTTGCTTTAACATCCGGCAAACCAACTGTAAAATGGCGATCAAATCTGCCGGGACGAAGTAAAGCATCATCCAGAACATCTATTCTATTAGTTGCTGCCATTATTATAATGCCAGAAGTTTCGGTAAAACCATCCATTTCAGTTAATAATTGGTTAATAGTGCTCCCATCATCATTAGCGATAGAACCTCTTTTTCTTCCGATAGTATCTATTTCATCGATGAATAAAACACAAGGCGCGTTTGCTCTAATTTCTTGAAATAATTTTCTCACCCTAGCAGCTCCAACACCGAAATATTGATTTTTAAAATCAGCTCCTGTTACTGAATAAAAAGAGACTCCTGCTTCGCCAGCAACAGCTTTCGCTAATAAGGTTTTGCCAGTGCCTGGCGGTCCTGATAATAAGACTCCTTTAGGAATAGAAGCTCCCATATCTTTGTATTTTTGTGGTTTTTTTAAAAAATCAATTAATTCTTTCATTTCTTCTTGTTCTTCTTCATTACCAGCCACATCTTTAAAGGTAAATAAAGATTTTTGGGAAGAGGAAACTTTAGGATCTTTGTTGAGTTTATTCGATTGTTTTTTAATGTTAGAAATTATATAAATCATAAAAATAGAAGAAGAAACGATTGGAATAGCATTTATAACAAGTTTTAAAAATTTATAAGAATTCTTATATTCGAATTTTATATCCGTTTTGTCTTTTAAACTTTGTAACAAAAGGTTTACAAACATTGTTTCGCCATAAGTTATTTTGATTTTGTTTTCTTTGTTATAAGATGTAATTTTGTATTTATTTTCGCCGAACAAACGATCTCCTGTTTCTTCATAAGTAATTTTATTTGTTTTGCTATTTTTAATTTCTAATAAAAGTTCATTTTGCGTTTGTTTTTCGAACTGAAATAAAACATCATTAAATAAATCAAAAACAAGCCAACTAATAAATATTATTAAAATAGTTAGATAAAAGTATTTTAAATATGTTTTCATTTGAATATTTTCTTTCTATTTATTTGGTGTTTGTTTTATAGTTAAGAACATTGATTTTATTTTTCTCTTTTAAATGTTTAAATTAAAGTTTAATTGTTTCATTAAAGGGGAATAAAAATTATATATATCTTTATTTAAATCTCTAAATATTCTTATTGTTTTTTCGGTACACAATGGTATTGTTGGTATATGAGAATATAATTTTTTTTCTAATTCCGAATAAATATAAGTTAAAATTTTTTCTTTGTGGGGATATTGCTCTTTCGAAGCAAAATAATTTTTTAAAAATGTTTCTAATTCAGAAATTTTACCTTCCCATTTCCAGTTATTCATTTGGACAACCCCAAATTTTTTCTTTCCTTCGATTAATGTTTGAAAAAATGAAGGTTTGAGATTATCTTCCAAATTAATTAAATCATCTTTAAAAGGTGTTAAATCTAAGTTTATAGCTAAATTATTTAATTCTGACAACTTACCCTCTTCTTTTGATAAAAAATTAACAAAAAAAGGTAATTGTTCTGTATTTGTATAAGTGATTTTGTCTAAGCGTAAATCGTAAGTTTCGTTTTTCATCGGAGAAGAAACACTTCTTACCAGCTTCGGCGTTAGCATTACTGCGTAATCTTCATTACTCAGCTCTTTCACTTCCAAAGTTATTTTTGATTTTTTTCCTTCTTCATCTGTTTCGAAATAATTTTTTAACTTTTGGGCTATTTGTTTAAAAGTGTCGGTAGCATCTTGTTTCGGATATATCAATTTCAAAACAGTATTATCATTGTTTGTGTAATCATTTTTTTCTGCATTAAAAGAATTAATATTTTCTGTATGTTGTTCTGTCTGATTATAAGTTTTTAAATCATCGAAAAAAGTTTTATCTTCTGGCAAAAAATTAACAGTAGGGACGTTGAAAAAGGCTAAATCTTCAACTAACTGTTCTCTTTTAATATTCTTAAACAAATTCTTTTTAAAACCTTCTTCTTTTAATTTTTCGTTTGAAGAGTTGTGGTTGATAAATAAATTTGTAATTTGACTTTCTGGTATATATACGCTTTTAAGATTAGGAATGTTTTTACATTCTTCTAAAACTTTTTTAATATTCGTCTTTTCAGGAGTATAATCGTTAATAATCCCTTCTTTAAAAGCTTTATATTCTTCTTCTTTGTTGGTGAAAACTAAATATTGAATTTCATCAAATGGTAATTCCTTTTTGTAATTTTGGTTTCGTTTGAAAACAAATTTTTTAGGATCATTATAGTTTGTTAATTCATATTTTCCATAAGACACAAAAGGCCTTTCTTGAGTCCCATATTGACTTTCATTGCCAATTGAGGAAGCTTCCCATATATTTTTTGGTACCAAATATAATTTATTTAAATCTTCGATAATTTGTTTTAAACTAGAAGGATTGGTTTGTCCAGTTCTAGGATTTGTAGTTGTTTTAGAGTTTACTTTAAAATGGTTTTCATCAATTTTTTCAATGGAATCTATGTCCGATAACGCTCTATTGTTCACTTGTTTAAAAGTATTGAAAGAAAAAACTATTACATCTGAATTGATTGGATCTCCATTAGAAAATTTTAAACCTGGTTTCAAACTAAATTCATAAAAAAGCGATTTTTGCTTTTCGTCTTTATTAAAATTTTCGTAACCCTTTAAATCAATTTCTTGTCCTTCATTGTTTTTAATCTTTAATTCTATCATGTTAGAATGATAACTTTTTTTCAACATTTCTGGAGAAAATTTATTTCTTTCCTCAGGATAATTTTGAAATTTTGAAAAATCATTCTCTTTGGTTGCCAAATTAGAACGAATTGCATCGTCCCAATCTATACCAATTTCTAAAAAAGGAGATGTAACGTGAGATAAAAACAATTTTTTTTGACTAGAATTTCCGCTATAAGGATTTATATAAGGATTTATATGGAAAATGGTTTCTGTATTCGGGTTGGGTTCCAATAAACTTTTTTTATAAACTCTCGATAAAGATTGTTCATTTTTAACCTTCTCTGGTTGATTGTCTTTTTTGTTTTTATTTTTGAAAACAAAAAATAAAATAATTATAAGTGCAAACGCAAATAGAATCGTTGCATATAAAATCATTTTTTTATTTTTATTAATAATTTTTTTAAAATCCATATTTTTCTCTTTCTATATTGAAACGATATCAATATTTTTTAATTTTTATTGTATAGCTATTTTATTTAAAAAACTATATTAAAATATTTTACACAAAAAAAAAAAAAAACAAGCCTTTTGGGAAAAAATTATCCTTTTTATTGATTTTTATCGCAATTATTTTTATAAGTCACAATTACATAGGTAAAAAAAGAGAAATAATTTACATTTCCTTCTATTTACCGTGTTTTTAAAATAATTGAGAATTTAGAGTTCGTGTTTTAAACTCTTTTTTGATGGATATGTTGGCGCTTCGCTTGCAAAAAAAAAAAAAGATATAATGAATATAAAATAAGGAAATGTAAAAAAAAGGAATCAAAAAATGTCATTAAATTATTCTCCCTATCAAAAACCTAAAAAGGGTGTCCAATCGCACCATCCCTTTGGAAAATTGTTGTTTCATTAATAATTCAGGACAACAGTTAATGAATTAAGCCGTTAAATTGCTACAAAAGATGGTTATATAAAGGGGAAAGCAATAGAATAAAGTATTTATATCTAGCATAAAAGTCAATTTTACTCATTATCGTTATCTTTTTCAAAATAAATTAGCGCAAAAGGGTGTGAAAAAGGCAAAAATAAAATCAACCCATTTTTTTGTAAAATTTATCGTAATGCCGTTTTCTTTCTTTGAATTATAATTTTTCAGATGTTATATGTTTATAAAAATTTATTACTTTTAAGAGGTTTAAACACATAAAAAAAGGGCTTTTTAGCAAACCTTAAGTTTTTAGTTAAATAAATGGTAAATGGTTTTTCGGAAGGTAGCACGAACACCTGCCATTTATCATTTATTTAACTAAAAAGTCATTTTAGTTAATTTTTAAAAATAATTTCTTAAAAAAGAAAAAACGAGGTAAAGATAAAATGGCAATGAGTAAGGCAAAAAAAGCGCAATTAGTGATTACGGTTGTTAAATGGGTTGTTAGGTTATTAGTAGTAACTTTATTAGTTAATTATGTAGTAATGACTTATAAAAACAGCGGTTATATGTGGCAATCCAAAAAAGTTAACTATGCTCAAAACGTTAAGATGACATTGAATGAAAAAATGGTTGAAAACAAAGCTTACGTAAAAGCGTTAGAAACTATGGAAGTAACGGCAGGAAATGAAGATGATAAAAAAGTTCTTCAAGAAAAGAAGAAAGCAGCTATAGCAGAAGGTGTAGCATTAGCAAAAACATTAGAAAATGTTAAAACTGCTGCTGCTGAACATGTTAAATCAACAAAAGATAAAGAGTAATCTTTATCTAAGTTGAAACATCATATTTTATCATCACTTTTAAATCATCCTTTTAAAAATGTGGAAGCATTCTAAAAGTAAAAATGATTTAAAAGTAATGATAAATATCACACAGAGGTTAAAAGATTATGTTTTCTTTTTTAAAACAACAGGATAATAAGCTACTTATCAAATATCAAATCTTTTATTTATATGAGAGTTCGTATTTGATCAGTTTGTTGATCCCTTTTATCTTATATTTTATGAATCATCATACAAATAAAAAATTAAGCACAACATCAAAGGAGGTTATGATCAAGTGGACATCAAACAAACAACATCCAATGCAGTCGTTAAAGCTGTTAAAAAACCTAAAAAAGTGACAAAAGTTTATTATGTGCCAGCCTATAAAGGCGAAGCGGCGCACACGAATGGCATGCTTTTTATGCAAGACTATTTAAAAGTTAAAACCGGACGCGAGATTAAAGTAGTTAACGTGGCATCTTATAACGCTAATAACAGCGATAGCGTACAATGGAGGCTTAAAAATCCCGATACGGATTTGATCGGCGTTTATTTTGACGGCGGCGAACGTGAACCATTACATAATCAAATGACATTTTTGCAATTGGTAAGAAAAACCGATGCTAAATATGTTTATAAGTTCGTGGTTAAACCAAAGAAACTGAAACGTAGAAAAATCAAATTTAAAGAAGTAGAAAAAGTTAAAGTTGTTGAAAAACGTAAACGTCCGAAGAAAAAAACACCACCGAAGAAAAAAGGCTGGTTAGGATGGTTGTTGTGGTGAAATTCATTTTTATGATTGAAAAAAAATTAAACCATTTAAAAATGAACACAATTCGCAGTATTAAAAAAAGCAATACCGTTAAAATTGAATTAAATATGTTAAATAAAGGCTAAATTGTTTATGAAAAATATAAACAGTTTGGTTTTTTTGTTTTTACCAAAAAAAACGAAATGAAAAAAAGAGATCGTTGTTCCAAATGAAAAAATTACAAAAATGATGAAAAAAAATCATCGAAAAAAACGCCGTTGAAAAAAATAAAAGAAACACGCCTTAATCAAGGCAAAAACCACCGTTTTATTTAATAGATACGCTTATTTAACTCATAAAAGCCGTTTCCTCTATAACTCTTATGAAATCTTAATCTTAGTTTTTTCCAAAGATACTTTAAGTCAAATCAAAAACAAAATCTTAAAAGAATTAGAAATCTCTCCGGATGTTAAAACCTTCCATGGTTTTAGTTATTCCTTAGTTAAAAACCATCTTGACTTATTAGAAACCCCTTTAACCCAAGATTTTAAAATTATTGAAGACCTTCAAGCCGAAGACATCATTAAAGAAATCATTAAAAATAACCATGATTATAAAGCTTTATACCCTTATTCCACTCCTTTAATAAAACATTTTTCCAGTATTAAAAACAAAGTTTTTAATGAAACCAACCCTCTTATTTTAGAAATCTACCAAACCTATCAAAATTATAAAATCAATAATAATATCATGGATTATGATGATTTAATTATATATGCTTATGAATTATTAACTAAATTCAATCATTTAAACCTTAATCAAGTTCACAATTATAAACAAATCTTTATTGATGAATCCCAAGACATTAATTATTACCAATATAAAATCATTCAATTTTTAACTAGACAAAATAACACTCTTTTTATGGTCGGAGATCCTAACCAAAATATTTATTCTTTTAGGGGCGCTGACAATAAATATGTCTCTCAACTTGTAAGAGAGTTTAATATGGAAACTAAAAAATTATCTCTTAATTATAGGAGTGTTCAACCTATTTTAAACCTTGCTAATAATTTGATTAATCATAATTATATACCTCAATTTAAAGACCATTTCAAATTAAAAAGTACTTTTCAAGATCAAGACGCTTTAATTACTCGTCAAAATTTTCCTTCTAATCATTATGAAAATCTTTATCTTTTAAATCAAATCCAACATTTAATTAAAAATGGTTATTCTTATGAAGATATTGCTATTTTTGCAAGAAACAAAGCTTTAATGGAATCTTTACAATTTTTTTTATCTCAAAACAACGTCCCTTTTTCCTCTAAAAACGAACTTGACAAAGTTCGCTTATCTACTATCCATAGCTCCAAAGGTTTAGAATATAAAACTGTTTTCATTATTGGTTTTGAAAACGAAATTTTTAAAGACAACTTTTTTAATACTCCTGACAAAATTCCTAATGAACGCCGTTTAATGTATGTTGCTTTAACACGTGCTAAAATTCAACTCCATTTATTAAGCGTTGATAAGCGTTTAATTCATGGGATAAACACGCCTTTAACTCCTTTGGATTTTTGGCAGGAGATGAAACCATCAACCCTTTTAAATAATGACCTTAAATATCAATTAAACGACGAAATTAAACAACAATTTAAAACTCTTTTAGAAAAAGAATATCAAGCGGGCCGCGATGATATTGAATTTGGAAAAGAGTTTAAAAAGACTTTTGAAGCTTATTTTAACTATAAAATAAATTCTTTTAATTTATACCATCAAAACAAAAAAGACGATTTTTTTAAGAAAAACATTGATCAAAACCTTTTATATCTTAAAACCAAAGATTTTAAGAAAAATGCCATCGGTAAAACTTTTTCTTTTCCTGTTTTTCAAAATCTAATGGCTCATCAAAATTTACGCAATAAAAAAACAAAAGACAAAAGAAAAATTTTAATTAAAGTTTGTTTAAACTCATCCTATGAATCGTTAAAGATTGAGTTGACAGATGCTTATATTGAGGAGCATTATGACACTCTAAAAAAAGAACTTACTAAGCATTTACAACAAATTACCCGTGACCAAATTATTAATTTTTTTGAAGATGTTATTTTTAATCCCTTTTTTTCTTTATATGGAAAAATCTTAGATACTCAAAAAACTGAATATATTATTAATTTTTTTGTTAAATCTCTTAAAATTAAAACTTTGACAAAAGCTGCTTTTTTCTCTTATTTTGAAGATATTAAAATTAAAGCTTTGAAAAAGCTTTATAAAGAATTAGTTTATTATTTAGGTTTCTCCGCTACTATGGAAAAAGTTTTTTTACCTTCCAAACATTCTTTAACTTATCAAAATGATTTAAATGAAAAACGTCGCAATAATAAAAGAAACCTTAAAAACAGCCGTGAAAACGCTAAACATAAAGCTATCTTTAATTTTGTCAATCAGCCTTTAATTTCTTTTTTAACTCTTACTTTGCCTTTAAATAATGCTGATGGAAGCATTTCTTTAGAAACTAAAAACATTGATATTATGCATCATTTATTTAAATTCTTTATTAAAGATTTAAGGAAGCATTATAAAAATTATTTACTTTTTAAAGGTAAAACTACCAATGATATTAAAAAGCTTTTAAGCTCTTTTAAATATTTCTCTGCTTTTCAATTAACCGAAAAAAACAGCGTTTGGCATTCTCATACGATGTTTGATATTGATTTATTAAAAATCTTTGGTAAGACTCATTTTATGTATTCACAAGTTAATAAACAAGGACGCCTCCTTAATTCTGAGTTTGATAAAAAGCCTGGTTTTATCACTCATAAAGCTTATTACATTTCTCAACATGATATTTTTAAAAAGAAAAAATCCAAGTATATCAAACCTTTTAAAGAGTCTCTTTTAAGACCTTTAATTATTCCTTCTGTTTTTAAAATATGGTCTGATGTTGTTCATAAACACCTTCCTTTATTAAAAAAATTAAATCCTTTAGCGCAGAATTTACAAGTTTTTTATAAAGACGATTTCAAAATCAAAGCTTTTTTAAAAAATAAAACTTTCAAAGATAAAATAGAAAAACAACAATACCAAGAATTATATTACAACAAAGCTTTAACTTTCAAAATGGAAATTAAAGAGGCTGTTCAGTCTTTTAGCTTAATTAAAAGTGATATTGCTACTATAATCGCGGATTATGTTAGTAAATATGAAGCTGGTATTAAAAATAAAGATGATTTAGAAAAAATGCTTAAAATGAAAGAAGATAATTTATTAGGCCGTCATTTTTTTGTTTTTTCAAGATCTTGTAAAAATCCTATTGTTAAAAAGATCCTTGCCTTAGCTCCTTTTGATTTACACATTGAAAACATGCATTTAATTAATTTTTATTATACTTCTGTTTTAAACTTTGACAAAAGTAATTTTTTAAACCTTATGCAAATTAATCATATTTTAAAACATAATAAAATTAAACCTCTTAAATCTCTTTCTATTCCTTCCAAATCTCTCACTTATTATGAGAAACATAAACCTCGTTTATTGAAAAAATATTTTCAAGACCAAGGAAACAATGCTTTAATGTATGGTATTTTTTATTATTCTGATAAAAAAGATCTTACTCTTAAACATAAAAAAACACTTCAATCCCAAAACCGCATGCAAAAAGTTTTTAATTTAACTAAAATTAAACAACATAAACCTTTTGTCAATAATTTAGACAAACAAATGCGCTTTTTAGACATTAACAATTATTATAATCTTTTTCCACAAAAAATTAATAATTCTCTCTCTTATTAGTTTTTTTTAAAACTTTTATCCCTTTTATTCGCTTATTTTAATAAAATATTAAAATAGGCCTTTTCGTGTTTATTTTTTTTCATTTTCTTGTTAATTTTTTTAAAAATTAATGTATTATATAATCATATAAATAAAATAAAAAAATAAAAAAAGTTTAAAAGGTTTTTTTGACAAAAAAACCTTTTAAATATACATTAATCATTTTTATTTTTTTTCACATAAAAAACGTTTAATATTCTAGCTTTGCCCCTTGATTCTTCAATATTTCTAGTATAAGTTTCGTATTTTTGGTTTCCATTTTGATCTTTAAAAAAATGATGAATTTGAACAACATTTTCAGAAGGAAATTCAATCGCCAAACCTACGCTTTTTTTATAATAATCATTATAATGATTTGCGATGAAACCATATTCTTTATACGGTTAGGTATATTATACACCTTTTCATTATAATGTCAAGTGTTTTTTATACTTTTCTTGAATCAATTTTTTTTACAAAAAAAGACCTTATTAAGGGGTTTTTGATTTAAATAATAATAACATGATAAAGGTTAAAACAGTAAAAGAAAGAATTAACACTTCAAAAGATAAAGAAAGATTTATTATGAAAAAAATGATTAAGTCATTTTTGTTTCTTATCCGTTTTTTGACTTCCTTGAATCATCTTTATTCCTTTTTACACCTTTTTACAAAAAAAGATAAATTTGATGTTGATAATGGCTCTTATTGATGTTATAATATTGTTTTAAAAAGATATTTTATTAATGTTTTTTTCAATATTAAAAAAATATTTATTTTTTCTTTTTTTAATATTATTTTTTAGTTATTATTATAACTGTGAGCTAAAAAAATAAAGTTAATAAAAATATAAATTAATCTTTTTGCGAATATTAACTACTAAAATTATATCAAATAAAATAATTCATATTTAAATTTATATTGATGAGTAAGTATCAGACATTATTATCCATTATCAATCAAAAGAAATAATTCTTTTCGATCTCTTATGGTAAAAAAGATATCAATTACCCACATGAATATAAAGACAAAATAAGAGAGGCAAAAAATGAATATAATATTAATAGGACCGCCCGCTACTGGTAAGGGAACACAAGCTTCTGTTTTGTCTAAACATTTCAATATTCCTCATATATCTACAGGAGATATATTTAGAAAACATTTTGTGTTAAAAACTAAATTAGGCAAATTAGCTAATTCTTATATCGAACAAGGTTCTTTAGTTCCTGATGAAGTGACAAATGCTATGATAAGCGAGCGCTTAGCACAAGATGATGTTAAAAATGGTTTTGTTTTAGACGGTTTTCCTCGTAATTTATCACAAGCTAAATTTTTAACTAAAGAATTTGAAGACAAAAAGATCAATTTAACCAAAGTTATTTACTTCAATTCTAGTGAAGAATGTTTAAAACAAAGAATTTTAGGGAGAATTATTTGTCCTAAATGTGGAGAAATTTATCACTTGTCTACTAAAGTCCCTCAAAAGGCTAATTTATGCGACAAAGACCAAACACCTTTAATTCAAAGAAAAGACGATAATTTAGAGACTTTCACTAAACGTTTAAATGTTTACAAACAAGAAACTCTTCCTTTAGTGGAATATTATCAAAAAGAAAACAAAATAATAGAAATTATTGTTAACGATCCTAAAATGTCTATTAAAGATGTAACGCAATTATTATTAAAAAAAATATCTCATCTGTAAAAGATACCTGTATAAAAAGAAAAAACAAATTATTTAATGAAAATTAAATAGTTTGTTTTTTTTATTCATGTTCTTTTTTTCTTAACAATTTCTTTAAGAAAGAAGGTTTTTTTATTATTTTAAAATAAATTTATTGCTGATTTTACAATAAAAAAAGAACCATCAACTTCAAGGGTTAAAGACCTAAAAGGGAACAATTCTTCTCAACGAGACAAAAATCTTTTTTTTAATTAAAGGGGAATATTTTTAATTAAAGGAAAACACGTTTAATAGTTGTCTTTTAATAATACGGTATAAATAAGTAATTAAAAAAGAAACGAAAAAAACGCTGATAAATTTAATGTATAAAAAAGGTGTTAAAAACCTTCCCATAAAATTATCTTGTAATAAAGTTGTAAAACTGCCTTCTTTTTTGCTGAAAATAGCGTCTATAAAAAAGAAGTTTAAAAGGATAAAAAGGAAAAAATGCATCACCGCAATAAAGGTAATAATCAAATAATGTTTTAAAAAGGACATCTCCTTATTTTTTAACATTAATAAAGGTAAAAAACCCCAACAAAAAGCGAAAGAAACACTTAAGAGGGGATTATAAGGATAAAGTGATTTCCTAAACCAAAAACTCACGAATTCTGATAAAAAAGCCGCTGTAGAAACCACAAAATAATTTTTGTTATACAAAGGCATAATCAAAAAAGGGATGACTGTTAAAAAATCTAACCAAAGGAATTTTTGTAACGGTCGGGCAAAACCTAAAATTTTAGGTGTCATCACGTTTAAAGCGATGGATAAAGCCGACAAGGAAGAAACAAACACTAATTGCTTTAAATTAATATATCTCAAGTTATTTTTTTTCATACTTATGCTGCTCTTTCAACTATCTCTTTATAAGTTTCTATGATAGCATTTTCAATCATAGTTCTTGTTTCAGTGTTAATAGGATGAGCTATATCGATATAATTAGGTTTTTTAACATCTTCAGAATTGGTTTTAATACTAGGCATTGCGATAAAAATGCCTCTTTCTCCTTCGATAATTTTAATATAATGAACAACAAAGGCATTATCAAAAGCAACAGAAGCAACACCTCTTAATCTGTTTTCGCCCTTGTGTAATTTGATTCTAACATCGGTAACTTGCATTTATATTGTTCCCCTAACTCTTATATTTTATTTTAAAATAAATCTAATTAAACTATAAATCTATTTTAACATAATTATAAAAAATATTGAGAGTTTATTATTTTATTTTTCAAATTAAAGTGAGAAATTTTTCTTTATAAAACAAAAAAATCAAAAAAAGAGGTCGCTATTTGTTGAAATTGTATAATTCCTATTTGTTCTGCTCTTATATCTAAAGAAAGTTGATTTTTTTCAAAAAAAGGTATTAATTCTTTTTTAGAAATTTTAAAATGAGAATGTAGATTATTTAATAATTTTTTTCTTTTCTGTTGGAAAGAAGCTTTAACAAAGTTAAAAAACTTCTTTTCTATAAAAGCTTTTTCTGTTGCCTCTAAAGCGATTCTTTCGAATTTTAAAACCGTACTATCTACTTTCGGTTTAGGAAAAAACATAGTATTTTTCACATCTTTAATTTTACTAATTACCATTAAAGACTGAAAAATAACACTTATAGAATTATAAGTAGTATTATGTGGTTTAGATAAAAGACGTAAAGCTACTTCTTTTTGCACCATAATAGTGAAAGTTTTTATTTGCGGCAAAAATAAAATTTTAAATAATATAGGAGAGGTAATATTATAAGGCAAATTACCAATTAAAACAATATCCTCTTCTTGAAAATAAGTTTGAAAATCGTGTTCTAAATTTCTTTTTAAAAAATCATCGTAAATAATATTAATATCAAAATGAGAATCAAATTGTAAAAAAGGTTTTAAAGAAACGTCTATTTCGTAAGCCACAACTTTTTTAGCCTTTTTAACGATTAATTTAGTTAAAGCGCCTTTTCCGGGACCTATTTCCACAACATTTTGGTTATCTAAGCCAGCTTTTTCCACTATATAAGTCAATAAATTAATGTCATTTAAAAAATTTTGACCGTATTGTTTTTTAATGATGTGTTTTGGTTTCATTCTTTTTTATCTGAATACTCTCTATAATAAAAAAACTTACGGTTTTCTTTTTGCATAACACCATCCATTAGACTGCTAATAATGGTTGATTCGCGACTTAATGGCTGAATTTTATTATTAGACGAAGTATGGGATGAAATAAAAATTTGTTCGCCAATATTGTCGTCATCTTCTCTATAAGCATCTTGCGTAATAGAGTTATCTTCAAAAGTGTAATATTCGCCATTAGCACCATAATGTTTTTTAATTTTATTTATAATTTCTTTATTCTTATCGTTATTTTCTTTATATTTCCATATCCTACGGTTTAAAAAATCTTGACATAAATTCGCTAAAATAACGTCTTTATCATCTTGTAAGCGAACAATTAAAGAATTAACGTAAAAATCATCTATTTTTAAATATGTTTCTAAATTTTTATTTAAATCTTGTTTTTGATCTAAAAACTCTTTCAAAAGAACGATAATATCGCTATCAAAAAAATAATTTTCAGAAATTAATTTTTTTATTCTAATAAAAATTTTTTCTAAAATGATGGAATAACCTTTAATTTTTGGATGATAATAAACTTGTCTATACATATGATAACGATTGATTAAATAGTTTTCAATCGCGGAAATACCGTTTTTTCTAAAAACTATTTGATATTTTTGTTCGCGTTTTTCTATATCAATAATTCTAATCAAACGATCAGTATCGATATGTCCGTAAGAAACGCCTGTAAAAAAAGAATCTCTTTTTAAATAATCCAAGCGATCAAAATCTAATTGACTGGTTAAAAGTTGTTGAATCAATTGAAATTCGTTATCTTTTTCTTTTTTAATAACCGAAGCTACATCTTTTTTAAAATCTTGATCTATGGAATCTAAAATAGCTCTTATTTCTTCATTATGAACGATAATTTCAGCAGTTTTTTCTTCATGATTAGTTTTAAAAATACGTTCAAACATGTGAGAATAAGCTCCATGACCGATATCATGCAGTAAAGAAGCGGTCAATAAAATTAATTTATTTCTTAAAGAAAAAATTTCTTCTGATAGTTGAAATTTATGAGTTTCTATAAACCTTCTTGATAACTCATAAACTCCTAAACTATGAGAAAAACGTGAATGTTCCGCGCCGTGAAAAACTACATTAACAAAACTTAATTGTTTAATGCGTCTTAATCGTTGAAAAACTTTAGTATTGATCAATTTTTCTAAGAAAAGATAATCTAAATAAATATAACCATAAATTGGATCTCTAAAAACTTCTGGTCTATGGAATTTTTCCGGTTCTTTAAAATTATTTTTTTTACACATTATATATATGACTCTTTCTTTTTTATCCAAAAAAATGTTATTTTTGAGAAATATGGAATAAAAAATATTTTGATCATAATTATATATTTTCGATGATTGGTTAATTTTGACCAAATAACCTTATTTAAAAAAAAGTTATAAATCCAATTATTTCTTAATTAAAGTTACTGAATCGCCGCTTTTTAATAAAAACGCGCTAGCATCGTCAGTATCTAAATGACATTCTAATCTGTAATCTTTATGTACGCGACATAAAACATCTTCTAAAACACCTGGTTTAATGCCGTCTATTTTAACATTTACCATTTCTTTATCTACGATGCCATATTCTTTCGCTTCTTCTTCGGAAAAATGAATATGTCTGTCTGATAAAATAACTCCTTCAGCAATATCTACTTGTCCTTTAGGACCGATTAAAGTGGCTTTATCAGAATTTTTAATATCGCCAGAACTTCTTACAGGAGCTTTAAATTTATATCTTAAATTATCGCTTTGACTAATTTCCACTTGGTCAACGTTTCTAACCGGACCAACGATACGTACGCCTGTAATTAATTTACCTTCAGGACTCATAACATCAATCTTTTCTTCAGCAGCGTATTGACCCACTTGTTTTAAATTTTTAAAAACAGTTAATTGATAATTTTCGCTACCAAACAAAATATCTAATGTTTTTTGCGTTAAATGAACGTGTCTTCCGGACACGCCTACAGGTATTTTTTTGGACATGATGTTTTTTCTCCTTAAATTTAATCAAAAATATTTTTACTTATACATTTTTATTATATAAAATTTTATAACTTAAAATATATATATTATTTAATAATTTTATTTATTTCCTTTAAATCATATTATTTAATTGATAAAAAAATTGACTTTTTAAGCTGTTTTTATTATAATTAAATAATAATATATTAATTTTATTATATCTTAATTTTTTTAAAAAACTCTATTTTTTAAAAATATTTAATTTTCTAATATTTTATTATTTTTTTAAATATTTAAAATTGTTTTTAAACATCTCATCTCACTTCTTCTTAAACTTCAAAGAAAGAAAAAGAAAATTTTATATGAACATAGAATACAAACGTCTTTTGTCGTTATTGGATTTCACAAAAGAAACTAAAAAAATACGTGATAAAATTATAATTGATGTCGAAAGTCATGAATGGTTTTATCATGAGAATACTCTCTTAGCCTTGCCAGGAGTGTATATGAATCCTAAAGCGAAAGAAGGAGATGTTTGGATCACAATAGAACGTTTCGCTCCTCCTGTGGCTCCTCAAATTACTAAAAACCCTTTATTAAAATTATGGTTAAATATTTCTGATGATTATAGAATATTGCCTGTTTTAAAAAATAAAGTCAAAAAATCAGAACTAAAAGAATCAGGTTTTCCTATCACAACCAATTTTAACGAAGAAAACGAAAAAGATTATGTTTTTCTAAAAGAATTTTTACCTTTAAATCAATCTCTTCAAACTGATTTTGACAATTATTACCAAAATACTTGGAAAGTTTGGGCTGAAAAAGAAGCCGAAATTAGCAAAACAAGACAATTATATAAAAAATTATATAAATTAGAACAAGAATTTAGAAGCAATCAAGATGATTCTCATCGTGAATTAGTTTTAGGAGTAGGAATTGTTTTATGGAATTCAGATGGTAAAAAATCCAAAATTCGTTATCCTTTAATTAGTCATGCTTTAGAAATCCATATGAACGAAAGAACTAATTCTATGGAATTAATGCCTCTTAGAGAGCCTCAATTAGAGTTAGATATTTACACTTTTATTCAAAATCCTGGTGTTTCCGCTATTGAAACTGCTTGGAAAAAATCTTCATTAGTTTCTCAAGAAGGTAGAAATGTGGTTTTTTCTCCTTATAATCCTAAAACTTTTGATTCTATTCTTAAAATAGCGGCTTCTCATCTTGATCCGCAAGGGGAATATAAGCCACAAGGGAATAATGATCGCACTTTATTACCAATAACAGAAGAATTAAAAATTACTGATAATTGGGTAGTTTTCATTCGTCCGCGTGATAATAAATTTTTAATTCAAGATTTAGAACGTTTTCAAAGTCAATTTCAAGTAGCTACAAGAAATTTACCTGATATTCCGAAAGGAATTTTATCTATCCTGGAAGAACAATCAGATTCCCGTAAAAAAATTAAAATGCCGGAATTTAGAAGTTTGGAAATTCATTACCCTTCTAACGAAGATCCTGAGGCTGTTCCTGTGAAAGATTTATTTTTCACTATGGCTTCTAACGAAGAACAAGTTAAAATCATTCAAAAGTTAGAAAGTTATGAAGGATTAGTAGTTCAAGGGCCACCAGGAACTGGTAAAACCCATACAATCGCCAATATTCTTTCTCATTATTTAACTTTAGGTAAAAGAGTTTTAGTTACATCTATGAAAAAAACCGCTCTTAATGTTTTAAGAGATAAATTACTTCCAGAAATAAGACCTCTAGCGGTTAGTTTTTTATCAAGCGAACAAGAAGATTTAAAACAATTGGAACATAATGTTTCAGTTATTAAAGATCAAATTAACTCTATTGATGAAGATAAATTTGAAAAAGATATTTCTTCTTTAGAAAAAGCAATAGATTTCATTCAAAATGAATTAGCTCATATTGAACAAAAGATTAAAGAATTTTTTCAACGTAATTTTGATTTAATTGTTTTTTTACCGGAACAATCTCGTCCTCCTATCAAACCTTTAGATGCTTCAAAAACATTAGTAAAAAAACGTCACAAAATTGAATGGTTTAAAGATGAATTGAAATTAACAAATGCTCCTTTATTTAAATCAGAAGATATTACTGAACTAAAAAAAGCTCGTCTTAAAGTGGGCGAAAAAATTTCTTATTTAAATATAGAAATACCTACAATTGAGCCTGATTTAGTAGAAAATTTAATGGAAATTCACACCAATATTATTACTTATAATTCTATTAAAGAAGAAATCAAAGAGAATAAAATTTTTTCTTTAGAATTTAAAAATGATAAAATTTTAGAAAAAGCTCAACATCTTCTGGAAATGGTAGAATACCAAATAAAATTAAACCAATCTTTAATTGATGGTGAGAAAAAATTTGCTTGGCATGGATCCATTAAAAATACTTTAAAAAAATCTAGACACGACTTACCTTTAAAAGAATTCGCCGTTTTTTATAAAGATATTCAAGAAGCAGTAGCACAACAACAAGATTTTTTAACAAGACCTGTCGCTAGTTTCGCTAATTTAGAATTAGATGCTGAAATGATGAGAGCTATTAATAAAAAAGCTTCAGGAAAAAGCGCTTTTGGTTTATTTAGTTTTGGCAAAAAAGCGGAAAAAGAAAAATTGTCTTCAATTGTCATTATTTCTAACAGACCTGAAAATAAAGAAGATTGGAAACATGTGCAAAAATATTTCCGTTTAAGAAAAAAGATGAGAAATTTAATTATCATTTGGCAAAACGGTTTAGCTTCTAATTTATTATTAAGTGATGAATTAGTGAACTATGATAATTCTGATCCAAGTACTTTCAACCCTAAACATATTTTACGTTTGAAAAAAGTGTCTGATCATTATCAATATTTAATTGAGAAAGATGTTAGAGACGCAGAAATAATTAAATTAGTTTCTGAATTATTGCCTAAATTTCCAGAAATAAAGCAAGTTCCTAATAGGCTTGATTTATTAACTCAATTACAAAATGATTTACAAAAAAATATTGAATTTCATAATGTTAGAGACGCTTATAAACAGAAAAATAAAATTAAGGATGTTTTTGCAATATCTTCTGCTGAATTATTTGAAAATGTCCAAAATTTAATTGAAGAAAAATGTGGCAATCCAGAAATAAACGTTAAAACCTTGAAAAAAGAAACCGATTCCTTTTTAAAAGAAATCAAAAATTTAGACGCTTTAAAAGAAAATTTTGAAACCATTAAAACCGTTTCTGAAATGATTGAAAAATCAGGAGCTCCTTTATGGGCTGATGATTTAAGAAATAAACCGCCTCTAAGTTCTTCTTCTGATAATCTTTTGCCCAATGATTGGGATGAAATTTGGTGGTTAAAACAACTTGAAGTTCATCTTTATAATTTGCAAACTCGCGACTATTTAAACAAAATGGAAGCCAAGAGAAAACAAAAAATTATTGATTTGGAAAAAGTTTATAAACAAATAGTATCTAAAAAAACTTGGTTACAAGTCTCTCGCAAAAGTACTCCTGATATGGAATCGGCTTTACAATCATTTATCACTCATATCGCTAAAATAGGAAAAGGAACTGGTAAAAAAGCTCCTATTCATAGACGTCAAGCCCGTCAAGCTTTAACTAATATTTTAGAATCTAATGCTATTCCTTGTTGGATTATGCCTCATGATAAAATTTCGGAAGTTTTACCTTCTCAAATAGGTAATTTTGATTTAGTAATTATCGATGAAGCTTCACAATCCGATTTATCTGCTTTAGCGGCTTTTTTAAGAGCTGATAAAATTTTAATTGTTGGTGATGATAAACAGGTTGGTCCGCATGATATTTCTGATGTGAGTAAAACACAAATTTTATCTCAACGTTTCCTTAAAAATCAAGTCAAACGTTATCAAGGGCATTTAAGCTCAGGTTCTTCTATTTATGAATTATTTCAAGTAGTTTTCGCTCATGAAAAAATTATGTTAAAAGAACATTTCCGTTCTGTTTCTCCTATTATTGAATATTCTAATAGAGAATTTTACCATAATGAAATCCAACCGATGCGTCTGCCGAAAAAATCTGAACGTCTTGATCCGCCGCTAATCGATGTTTTAGTGACTGATGGAGCTTGTGAAGATGAAAAACAAGAAATTAATAAAGCAGAAGCGCGTTATATTGTGGATGAGATCAAAAGAATTTGTGCCGATCCTACGATGAAAGATAAAACTATTGGGGTTGTTACTTTAAAAGGTGATCGTCAAGAACATTATATTTACGATATGTTAGAACGAGAATTGCCTAATGATCTTTTAGAACGTCATGCTATTAAATGTGGTAATGCTAGAACTTTCCAAGGTGAAGAAAGAAATATTATTTTCCTTTCTTTAGTGGTTTCTTTCCGTCCTAACGGTAAAAAACCAATGCCTTTGACTAAAGAAGACGCTTATCAACGTTTCAATGTTGCTGCTTCTCGTGCTCGTGATCGTATGTATTTAGTCCGCAGTATAGAAATGAATGAAAATCAACTCAGCAATAAAGATGTCTTAAGACGTGGAATTATCAAACATTTTAGTTTACCTTTTAGTCAAGAAGAGAAAAAAATTAAAAATTTCAGAACTCTTTGTGAAACAGATTTTGAACGTCAAATTTATGATATTTTAGTTGATTTAGGTTACCGTGTTCTTCCTCAAGTTAAAGTCGGTTCTTACCGAATTGATTTAGTGGTTGAAGGGGATAATGATAACCGTTTAGCTATTGATTGTCACGGTGATAGATTACAAAGTGCCGAACAAGATGATCATGATTTAAACCGTCAAAGGGTTTTAGAACGTAATGGATGGGAATTTTGGAATGCATTCGCTTTTAATTTTGTTTTAAATAAAGAAGATGTTATTAAAGACTTAATTAAAAATTTAGAAGCCAAAGATATTGAACCTACCAAAACAGAAAATATAAACCAAGCTATTTACACCGAACAACGTCGAGTAACTGTTTTTAAAAAAAATGAATAATCGTTTGTTGATTAAATAATAAAATCCATCGTTAACTTTAAAAAGTAACGATGGATTTTTTCTTTTCTTCACTGTTGAAAAAATATTTGCCCCAATGGAGATAATGAGCAATAAGCAATAAATTGTCCCAAAAGAATTACAATTTTAAGATTTGGTATATTAAAAAAGAGTTAATTTATTTTTTGAAATAATAAATTAACTCTTTTACCTAATTCTTCCGGTAATTCTAAAAAGAATTTTTGTTTTAATTTTATTTTCGTCATTTTAAGATGTTTCAATTCTGCCTCGTAATTAGGTCCTTTCATTGCTATAAAATAACCCTTTTTTTTAATAAGAGGAGAAGCTAATTTTAAAATTAATTTTAATTTACCTAAAGCTCTAGCGATTACCAAATCATATTGTTTATCGTGTTGTTCAATCCTTTGATGAAATAAAAATACATCAGTTAAATTCAGTTTTTTAACTAATGATTCTAAGAAATTAATTTTTTTTAAAGAAGAATCAATTAAAAAAATTTTTAAATGAGGGAATAAAATTTTTAAAGGAATGCTGGGAAAACCGGCTCCAGTGCCTAAATCGCTTAAAGTATCAATTTTATTCAAATCAATATTTTGAGAAATCAATAAAGAATCATAAAAATGTTTTAAATAAACATCTTTTTCACTCGATAAAGCGGTTAAATTGGTTTTTTCGTTGTATTCTATTAAAAAAGAATAATATGTTTTAAATTGTTCTAATTGTAATTCGTTTAAATTAAATGTTTCTTTTAATATTTGATTCATCAAAATTTTGAGTCCTTTGCAAGAAAACTAATAAAATAGAGATATCAACCGGATTAACACCTAAAATTCTGGACGCTTGACCTAAATTATAAGGTTTAATTGTTGTTAATTTTTCTTTAGCTTCTTTAGATAAATTGTGAATTACTGAATAATCAATATCAATAGGGATTGTTTTGTTTTCTAATTGAAGAAGTTTTTGCGCTTCTTTTTCGGCTTTTAAAATGTAATTTTCGTATTTAACTTGAATTTCAACTTGTTCTAAAACTTCTGGCGTATACTGTTGGTCAAAAACAAATTTCAAAATATTTGTATTTAATTCTGTTCTTTTTAATAATTTATATAAACTCGTTTTTTCCGCAATTAAAGAAGAGTTATGTTCTTTTAAATAATTTAAATTCTTTTCATTAACTTCAAAAAAAGTTGCTTGTAATTTTTCTTTTAACATGTTTACTTCTAGACGTTTTGTTTCTACGTTTTTATAAGTTTTTTCGTCCACTAAACCTAATTCATAACCATAATGAGTTAATCTTAAGTCAGCGTTATCATGTCTTAATAATAGACGAAATTCTGCTCTTGAAGTCAATAAACGATAAGGCTCTTTTGTTCCTTTATTGATCAAATCATCAATTAAAACGCCAATATAAGCTTCATTTCTGTTTAAAACCAAACCATCTTTATCTTGCAGTTTTAAACTAGCGTTAATTCCAGCTATTAAACCTTGACAAGCTGCTTCTTCATAACCACTAGTACCGTTAATTTGACCAGCAAAAAATAAATTATTTATTTTTTTAGTTTCTAAAGTATGTTTTAATTGATTAGGATTGAACGCATCATATTCAATAGCATAAGCATATCTAACTATTTTAGCATTTTCTAAAGCCGGAATAGTTTTTAAAATTTTATGTTGTATTTCTTTAGGCATACTTGTGGAAAGACCTTGCAAATACATTTCATCAGATTCTAAACTTTCTGGTTCAATAAAAATTTGATGTTGTTTTTTATCGCAAAAACGCACTACTTTATCTTCTATAGAAGGGCAATAACGCGGACCCGTTCCTTCTATTTGACCATCATACATCGCCGATTCGTATAAATTTTGTTCGATTAATTCGTGAGTTTCTTCATTAGTGTGAAGCAAATAACAAGGTTCTTGGACGCCTAAATCATCAATAACTGAAGGAGAGCTAAAAGTTTGTAAAATACCATCGCCAAATTGCATTTTAGCTTTAGTATAATCAATGCTATCTTTTTGAATTCTAGGTGGAGTGCCCGTTTTCAAACGAATAACTTCAAAACCATGTTCTTTCAGTTGTTTGCTAATGCCATAAGTGGTTGGTTCATTATTAGGGCCAGAGTTAGTTTTTGATTTTCCCATCAAAACTTTACTGGATAAATAAGTTCCTGTCGTCATAACAACAACTTCGCTATAAATAAGTGTTCCGTCTTGTAATTTAACCCCTTTAACTTGTTGTTTTTCAATAATTAATTCTTCCACTAAACCTTCTAATAAAGTTAAATTATCAGCTTCTTTTAACATTTGAATCACTACTTTAGGATATTTTACTTTATCAATTTGAGCTCTTAAACTTCTTACAGCAGGTCCTTTAGAAGTGTTTAGCATTTTCATTTGAATTTGTGATAAATCGGCTGCTTTTCCCATAATACCGCCTAAAGCTTCGATCTCTCTTACAACAACACCTTTGGCCGGTCCGCCAATAGAAGGATTACAAGGAAGAGCGGCAATTTGTTCTAAATTGCCTGTAATTAATAAAGTTTTATGTTTTTTGGATAAGGCTAAAGCGGCTTCTACGCCGGCATGTCCGCCGCCAATAACAATAGCTTCGTAATTCATTTTCTGATAACCTCCTTTTTTAAAAATTTTTTCATAAAAAATAATTTTTATTCGTTTTCTGGAACATGTCTGTAAAGTCTATGTTGGGATAAAATATTTTCTAATTCTTCTTTGCCTAAAAAATTTTCAGATTCTTGAATAAATTGGATAAATAATTTTTTTTTATCTAATTGGAATTTCTTATCGCTTTTTTTCATAAAAAACATCAAAATGATTAAAAATAAAATAATCGGTAAAGCGAATAACATAACAACCTTATAACCATTTAAATTTGGAATTAATGATTTAACTAAAGTAGATAAAACAAGAGAAGCAGCAAAACCAATCCCTAAAGACAAAAAGTTTTTTTTAATTATGTTTGCGCGTTTGTTTAATAATTCATAAATAAAATTCATGTAAAAAGAATTAATTTCTTTTTGATATAAAGCGTTGAATTTATCATAATATTCTTCATGAATCAAAACTCTAAAAACGCCATTTAAATAAGTCCAAACAACATATTGGTTCATATTCAAAAAAAAAGAATTATATTTGCTTTGCTTTAAATAAAAAAACTCAATTTTTTTTTCTTGATCTTTAAAAAGACAATTTTCTTCACGAAAAGCATTTCCTTCAACGGAATTAAAAACAAAAGGTAAAAGTTGAATTTTGTTTTTGTTTGTAAATAAATTCATAATCAAATAGATTCCTTTTATTGGTTTATTTTCAATTATAAAAAAATCTTCTTAAAAATCATCACTCACATGAAATTAAACTTATGGCTGCTTCAATCAAGACCTGACCAGATTCATTATCTTTACATTGAATGATGATTTTTAAGAAGATTTTTAAATAAAATATAAAAATTATTTCTTTCTTAAATTGTAAAAAAATTTTTTTAAAATATGTTCATTTTCTTTTTCCAATAATTCTAATTTAATAAAATTATTTTGTTTATGTTTTTTTTCTTCCAAAAGAACAAATAATTTTTTAAAAAAATATGATTTTGGATTAAAAGTACTATAATATATTGTTTGAATCCGAGATTGAATTAAAGCGCCAGCGCACATAAGACAAGGTTCCAAAGTGATATAAATAGTTACTTCATCCATTCGATAAGTTTTTAATTTTTTATTTAATTTCATTAAAAGTAAAAATTCAGCATGACCATAAAATAATTGACTTTTTTCTATATTATTGTGGGCTCTTGATATTATTTTATCATTCATAACAGCAACAGCGCCAACAGGAACTTCATCTTTTAAAAAAGCTTTTTTGGCTTCTTTAAAAGCTTCTTTCATAAAGAAAAAATGCTTTTCTTCTATATTCAATTATACATTAAATTCCTTACATTAATTTTTAAAATAAATTTTTTTAAAAATTATGACATTTACGACAACAAGATTCATGATAATTATTGCCACCTATTAAAATAACAGGTTGTTCTTCATTATTTTCTTTTTCGTTAGCGAATATTCTTTGCGTTCTTGTTGCCTCTTTGCCACAAATAAAACAAAAAGATTTTAACTTAGTTACTTTATCAGATATTGATAATAAATATGGCATAGAACCGAATGGTTCTCCACGATAATCCAATTCTAAACCAGCGATAATAATTTTCATCCCTTTATAAGATAAATTGTTTAAAATTTTTTCTATATCTTTATCAAAAAATTGAACTTCATCTATGATTAAATATTCAATGTTTTCATTTTCTTTAAGAATATCTAAAATTTCTGAACTTTTATTAACTAACAAAGAAGGAACGGTTTTTAAATCGTGAGTTACTAATTCGCTTTTGAGAGAATAACGATTGTCAATTGAAGGTTTGAAAACTAAAAAATTTTTTCTCAACGAATTCAATGTTTCAATACGTTTAATCAATTCTGTCGTCTTCCCGGAAAACATCGGTCCACAAATGACTTCAATAAATCCTTCTTGATCTAAAATCATTTTTTATAAAACCTTTCTATGTTAAAAAAATTATTCCTCTGTTTGTTGTTTATTATCGTCTTTTTTTTGATCATAACCATAACGTTTGTGAAACTTATCTACTTGTCCAGCGACAGTTACAAAAACTTGTGAATCAGTGTAAAAAGAATGACAATTGGAACAAGTTTCAATTTTCATAGTTTTAACTGTTGTACCTATTTTATGTGTTTTCTTGCAAGTAGCACAAGAAACTTCTATTTCATAAAACTCGGGTTGTTGTAATTTATTTTTCATAAATAAAATCCCCTTTTTATTTTATTAAAAAATTATGAATTAACTTTTTAATATTTATCACCTTTAATTTTAACATTAAAAAAACATTTTTCAAAATATTTTATTAAAAAAATAATAAAAATTTAATTTTTCTTTAAAGGGAATTTTTTTGTTATCGTCAATACTTCTTTTTTAACTTCTTTCAAAACTGCTTCATTTTCATAATTATTCAAAACTCGGTCAATTAAATAAGCAATTTGAACAAAATCTTTTTCTTTTAATCCTCTTGTCGTCATAGCTGGCGTTCCTATTCTGATTCCACTAGTTAAAGAAATTTTTTCTTTATCAAAAGGAATAGAATTTTTATTAACAGTTATATTAGCTTTATGAAGAGCATCTGCTGCTAATTTACCATTTAAAAAGGGGTGTTTATGCTTCAAATCAATAAGTATTAAATGATTATCAGTTGTTTGGCTGACTAAACGATAACCTAATTCTTTTAAAGCATTAGCTAAAGCTTTTGCATTTTTAACTATTTGTTGTTGATAAACAATAAAATCATCTTTTAAAGTTTCTTTGAAGGCGACCGCTTTGGCAGCAATGACATGCATTAAAGGACCACCTTGAATGCCCGGAAAAACACCTTTATTAATTTTTTTAATTATTTCTTCATTATTGGTTAAAATTATTCCCCCTCTTGGACCTCTTAAAGTTTTATGAGTAGTAGAAGTAACAACATCAGCATTAGCTAAAAAAGGAGAAGGATGTAAGTTTGCTGCCACTAAACCAGCAATATGAGCCATATCTACCATTAAATAAGCGTTGACTTCATCAGCTATTTTTCTAAATTCTTGAAAATCAATAGTTCTAGAATAAGCAGAAGCTCCCGCGATAATTAATTTAGGTTTGGTTTCGTGCGCTATTCTTCTAACTTCTTCGTAATCAATCATTTCGTTGTCTGGCGAAACGCCATAACTAAATGAATTTAAAAAATTACCAGAAAAACTAACTTTTGAACCATGAGTTAAATGACCACCAGCGTTTAAAGACATTCCTAAAATAGTATCATTAGGTTTCAATAAAGATTGAAAAACCGCCATATTAGCTTGTGAACCTGAATGAGGTTGAACATTAGCGTATTTAACTTTAAATAATTTTTTAACTCTTTCAATCGCTATATTTTCAATTTCATCAACATAATCACAACCATGATAATATCTTTTTTGTGGATAACCTTCAGAATATTTATTAGTTAAAACGCTCCCTTGAGCTTCCAAAACAGCTTCAGAAACGTAATTTTCTGAGGCAATTAACTCTATATGCTCTTCTTGCCTTTGGGTTTCTTTTTTTATTAATTCATAAATTTCTAAATCTTCTTTTTTTAAATTTTTCACCTTTCTTCTCCTCTTTCTTTAATTTTTTTAAATAAATCATTGTCAAAAAGTAAAAAAATAATTGTTTTAAATTAAAAATAATTGTTTTAAATTAAAAACAATTATTTTATAAAAATGGTAAAATTAAATATAAAAGTGTTTTATCTTCTTCGCTAGAAATGATAAAAGGTTTGGCTGAATTATCAAAATGAATTTTTATTTCTTTAGTGGGGAAAACTTTTAAAATTTCTTCTAAATGTTTCACATTAAAGGCTGTTTTAATATTTTCTTCAACCTTATCTTCTAAAAGTAAAATTTCTTCTGATGCGTTTCCTATTTCTTCACTTCCGGAAAAAATTTCTATTTTTTGATTTTGATCAATATTTAAATGAACAATATTATTGAAAATATTTTCTTCTTTAGGTAAAAATAAAGATAATCTTTCCAATGTTTTAGTTAAATCTTCTTTTTTTAATTTAACAAAAGAAGAAAAATTTTCTTCTTTAATTTGTTGCATCAAAGGGAAATTGCCTTCAAGAAGAATTGTTTGAAACAATAAAGATTCAGAACATAAAAAAAGCTTTTGTTCGTTAATGGCTATTTTAATGTTTTCATCTTTTTGTTGTTCTAAAAGTTTATTCATTTCTTCTAAACTCTTACTAGGAATAACGATATTAAAATCAGGATAATCTAAATTCAATTCTATTCTTTTTTGACTTATACGAAAAGAATCAGTAGATAAAGCGGTTAAAAAAGGTTTTTTATAAATTAAATTAACTCCTGTTAAAATAATTTTTTGTTTATCCTTAGAAGTTACAATAACAGCTTCTTTAATTAATTTCTTTAAAAAATCACTTTTTAAAAGGAAGAATTTTTCAAAATTAAAAGCAAAATCAATAGAAGGAAAATCGTTAAAATTCATCATTTTTAATTTATATTCCGAAGAAGGTAAAGTTTTGATAACTAATAACTTATTATCCATAGAAGAAATCTTGATAAGAGGTGAATCAATTTTTTTAATAATATCAATAAAATACTTTCCAATTACAATCAAAGAACCAGTTTTTTTAACTTTTAAACTTTCATCTTTTATTTCTAATCTTGCTGCTATATTCATGTTAATGACTTCTAAAAATAAAACATCTTCTTGAATTTCTATTTTAATATTATAATAAACTGGGAAAAAAGTTTTTGTAGGAAGTATTTTTTGAATTTGGAGTAAAAAATGCAATAAAACTTCTTTTTTTATTTCAAAATTCATATTTTATATTTCTTTTCTTTAAAATTAATTTTAACTATTGATTTTTTCTATAATAAGTTCAACAGTTTTTTTCAATTCTTCGTTTTCTTTGATTTTTTTCTCTATTTTTCTGTAAGCTTTTAAAATAGTAGAATGATGCCTTTTATTAAAGTGTAGTCCAATTATTTCATATGAAGCATTATTTATTTTTTTAATTAAATAAATAGCGATATGACGAGGTAGAGAAAATTTATTATGTTTTTTTTCGCTAATTAAATCGCGTACACTGATATTATAAAATTCACTAACTATATTTTTTATTTTTTTAGCGTCTATCTCTTCTTTGGAAAGAATTTTTTTATTTTTTAATAAAGGATCTAGAGCTTCTGTTACATTTTTTAAATTAATTTCTAACCCATAAATTTGAGTATAATTTAAAAGCCTTAACAAAGCTCCTTCCATTTCCCTTATATTATCGCCAAAACGTGAAGAAATAAATTCTAAAATTTCTTTTTTTATTTTGGTGTTGGCGCCTTCAATCTCAAATATTTTTTTCTTTAAAATTTCTAAGCGATGTTTAGAATCGGGTTTTTTAATATCTACTATTAATCCCGCTTTAAAACGATTAGTCAATCTTTCCATAATTTTATTCAATTCAGAAATGGGTTTATCGCTGGTAATAATGATTTGTTTTTTATTCAAATTCAGATAATCAAAAAGTTTAAAAAATTCCATTTGAGTTCTTTTAGCATCAGCCATTATTTGAATATCATCTACCAAAAGAACATCAATATTACGGTATTTATTATTGAAATCTTCCATTTTATCTTTTCTTAATTGATTAGTGAAATCTTCAATAAAACCATCAGCTTTAACATATAAAATCTTTTTATGAGGATGTTTATCAAAAATATAATTACCAATCGCTTGCATAAGATGAGTCTTACCTAAACCCACTGAACCAAAAATATATAAAGGATTTGTTTGTACTACTTTAGCTTCAGCGATTTGTTTAGCCATTTTAAAGGCGAAAATATTACTCGGACCAACAACAAAATTATCAAATTTATAATCAGCTTCTAATTTCCCTAAATGATAACTGTTAAAATTTATTCTTTTTTCTTGAATTTCTTCTTCTTTTTCTTTTTTAATTTCTTCCTTAGTAATAAAATTGAAAGTTATTTTTTTTTTAGAATATTTTTTCGATAATTCTTCAATTTTTTTTAAATAAATATAAACAATTTTATTTTTTATAAAATCGTTTTCAACTAAAATAAAAATAATTCCATCTTCTATTTTATATGGAGTTTTAATATTAGAAAAAGTTTCTTCAAAAACTTCGTTACTATAAATAAGAGACAAATCTTTTAAAATTTGATCCCAAATTTGTTGTTCTGGTAGTTCTTTTTCTTCCATTTAAACTCGCCTTTCGAAATAATTTTTTAAAAAAATTAAAAGTTTCTTTAAATAAACTTTTTCAATAATTAAACAGCACAAGAT
>NZ_JABUOH010000046.1 GCF_013391955.1 Candidatus Phytoplasma pruni | reverse complement strand
TTTATTTATTAATGAATGTGATTGGAAAAAAGCAATTCACAAAACTAACAAATTAATTATAACATGTAAAATCAATTATTTCAATCTTTTTTTACATTTTATTTAAAAAAATTAAGAATGGTGAAGGGGGATGGATTCGAACCAACGTACCTCACGGAACAGTTTTACAGACTGCTGCGTTTAACCACTTCGCTACCCCTCCAAAGAAAAGTTTCTTTTGAAAATTTCAAAATACATCAAATAAAAATTTATTTGAAAAACTTACTATTTGATTTTAACATATTAAATAAAAAAAATTACATATTTTTTATAAAAAATATAATTTTTTTTATTGATGGTAAAACAACTTTGGCGATCATTTCTTTTCCAAGAGGAAAATGCCTATTATAGGATCTTTTCTCTTTCACAAAGACTCTTTAAAACATATTTTTTTCTAAAGTAATACTTTTGGTCAACTTTATTGAGAAAAAGCCTTTTTTGATCAAAAAAAGACTATCAATTAAAGTGGTTTATTGAATGTTCTTTTGACGATCGCTTATCGCACTTTCTATGAAGAAATTGAATTACCGAGATCTGCTAAAAACCAAAAGAAAAAAATGCAAAAAAAAGAAAATAAAAATATTTTATAATCCTTGTTGTTTTAATAAAATATATTTATTTTCCATTAATTTATGATTAATAATTGTTTGAACTATAGTGAATAAATTCCCTACAACCCAATATAAAGATAAAGTTACATCTTTGAAAGAAGCAAAAGTCATTAAGCCAATCATCATATAACTGAAAACTTTCATGCTTTTTTCTTGAGCTTTTTTTTGTGTTTGTTGTTCTAAAGTTAAAATTTTAGTATTTTGCTTTAAATAAGATGGTTTTTTTAAACTTAATTTGTTTAAGAAAAACATACTTATACCAACAAAAAGAGATAAACCTAATTTAACAAAAATATCAGCTTCTCCAGGATTTAAATGAATAAAACCTAAAAAAGGTTTTTCAGTACGAGGGGTAAACATTCCGCCATAAACACGGAAACGATTTAAAGATCTTAACATAGCGATGAAAATAGGCATTTGTAAAAAAGTTATAAAAATACCGAAAATATTAAAATTGTATTTTTTATATACTTTCATTATTTCCATTTGCATTTGCTGCATAGATGCTTTATCTTTTCTTAAAACGTATTTAGCTCTGATTTTATCTATTTCTGGTTGAGCTAAACTCATATTCAAAGAAAAGGAACTAGTTTTAGTATAGATCGGCCACGATAAAGTTCTGATCAAAATAGTAGTTAAAATGATTCCTAAACCTAAATTGCCGAAAAAAACACCATCTTCTTGACCGGAAAAGACGTTGGAGAAAAAGTTTAAAGAAGAACCAATGAAAATGATTAAAACGTTCCAAATATAACCCCATCCTAAAATACCAGTCCATCTTAATTTAGAAGGCCATTGAATAGGAGAATCGCCGATATCATCTACAAATAATTTTAAGTTTAAATCTTTATTTTCCGTTCCTGTCTCTTTTAAAACAAAAGAATTGAAGGTGTTATCATCATTTTTTTTCTCTCTGATTCTTTCGTTATATTCATCAGGAGCGATTTCTTTTGTCGCATCTTTATCTTTGAAAATTTCAAAACTCTTAACATCTACAACTTTAACTTGTTCCTCAGAATCTTTTTTTTCTATCTTATAAACGCGCAATTTTTGTTTGTTAGCTTGGTCGTAATATTTTTGACCTAAAGCGTATTCAAAATTAGTCCCTCTTTTGATGGTGAAAAATTGTTTAACCACGTTTGCTGGAGGGTTTTTTTTATCATCAATTTTTTCATTAAAAGAGAAAAAATAATCTTTTTTATCTTTATCTAATATATCATTGATTTTATCTTTTAATTTGTCTTTAAAAGCTTTTATTATGTCTGCACTATTTTCAATTTTTTCAGAAGGGGTAAAATCATCTTTATTCCATTGTTTAACAACGATATCTTTATTCTTTCGAAATCCCATTTGAAAAACATTGACAGAATCTGAAAAATCGTCAAATTTAAAAAATTTTAGATCTTCTAATTGTTCTTGCATTTGTTTTAATGTTTTCACTTTGTCTTCATCGTTTACATTAACATTAAAAACAATCTTTATATCAGAATCTTTTAACTCTTCTATACTTTTCTTAGAAGGGAAAGCCCATTTAACAAAAATAAATAATAAAATAGTTATTGAAAGAAAGGTTAAAAATTTTTGTATTTGTTTAAACGGTAATTTTTTTTTACTCATATTATTAAAATATCCTTATTTAGAAACACTTAAGAAATTTTTTTGATTAAAATTAAGAAATATTTAGATAATCCGTCAAAATCAAGTTCTTTCGCTTTTGGCTTGATAACAAGAACGAAAGACGTATGAGGATTGATCATATTCATATTTTGATAAATAATCATTCTTAAACGTCTTTTAATTAAATTTCTTTCGTGCGATTTGCCGTATTTTTTACCAATGCTTAAAGCAAATTTAAAATGTTTAAAATGGTCGTTTTTAGCATAATATAACGTAAAAAAACCATTTCTGATATTTTTATTTTTATTAAGTTTAAAAATCAAATCGATTTCAGTAGTTTTTCTTAAAATAAATTTTCTTTTCATGATAAAAATTTATATTATCCTTTTTTTATCTTAAATTTATTTTAAAAAATAAATCATAAATTTATCTAAATTGTTCTTAATTAGCTGATGAAACAGTTAATTTTGCACGTCCTTTTCTTCTTCTTGCTGATAAAACACGACGACCGCCAACAGTGGCAATTCTCGCTCTAAAGCCGTGTGTTCTTCTTCTTTTAATTTTACTTGGTTGATATGTTCTTTTCATAAAAATTCCAAACCTTCTTTATTTTTTTGTTAGTTACTGTTGAAAAAAAATTAAAAATTTAAGATCACTTTCTTTAATAGTGACCTTAAATGGTAAAATTTTATCAATTGAATAAAATTTCTTCTACTTTTTTATCATCTAATTTTTGCACCAATAAAACTAAAAGTTTGATTGTGTTTTCGATATCTTCTTTGTGAACGATAGAAGCGTGAGAATGAATATATCTAGTCGGAATAGAAATAACAACAGACGCTGCACCTTCGTTTTGGGTATGCATAGAAGCGGCATCAGTTGTTCCTCCGGATGGAAGTGGTTCTTGAAAAGGTATCTTATTTTCTTGAGCTATTTTCATAATATATTCTCTTAATCCTCTATGAGCGATCAAACCTTGATCGAAAAAAGATAATTGAGGACCTTGTCCTAAAACTTTTTTAGAAACGTTTTTATCGCCTGGAACATCATCTGATACTCCTGTATCAACAGCGATAGCTATTTGAGGTTTAACTTTATTAGTGCTAGTTTTGGCGCCTCTTAAACCAACTTCTTCTTGTACTGTAAAAGCGCCCACACATTGGTTAGGATTGTTTTTTAAAGTTTTCAACACCTCCATCACCACTAAAGCGCCGGCACGATTGTCAATCGCTTTGGCTAATAAAAAATTAGAATTACCTAAAGTTCTAAATTCTGTGTAAGGAGTGACCATATCGCCCACTCTTACGCCTAATTCTTCAGCTTCTTCTTTATTTTGCACACCTAAATCTAAGAATAAGCTGCTCATTTCAGGTGTTTTGTACCTTTCGGATGGAGCTAAAGAATGAGGAGGTTTAGCGCCTGTAACAGCGAATAAAACACCTTTTTTAGTGTTTATTTGCCATGTTTGGGCTAACATCACTTTAGAAACCCAACCACCGATAGTTTGAAATTTAACAAAACCTTCTTTAGTGATTTCGCTAACCATCAAACCAACTTCATCAACATGTCCAGCAAGAACTATTTTAGGTCCTTTATCACCTTTATAAGCTAATAAACTGCCTAAATTATCGTATTCAATTTTATCAACTTGACCTTCTACATTCTTTTTAATGTATTGGTTAACTGCTTTTTCTTGACCAGAAATACCATTCAACATGGTTAAATCTTTCATTTTTTGTAATAAATCAGACACGATAATTCTCCTTTAACTTATTGATTGTTAGTTTTTTCGTTAGATGGTTTTACATTATTTTGTGAATTTGTTTTAGTTTGTTTATTGTTTTTGATTTGCTTGCGTACATCTTTGATAAAAATAAATAAATAAAATAAATAAAAAATAAATAAAACAAGGGATAATGATTTTAAAATATAACCTTGTAATTCATCTTTTTGCGCTCCTAATAAATAAGAACTTAAACCAAAAAGCATCAAATAGGAAAAAAAGGCAAAATTATTTTTAGTTTGTTCTTTTTTGGTATAATACACATAAATTTGAATTAAAAAATGAACTATAAAGATATAAGCGATGATATTAGTTAATTCTAACATCTTATTCAAATATTCATTTTTAATTAAAGGTTTTACAGATAAACCAACGGAAATCAAACTTAAAACTGTACTTTCCATAAAGAATAAAAATTTAATAAAACCTTTATTTTTTTTAAAATTAGTGAAAGCAAAATAATAAGCGAATAAAATAATAGAAATAGCTAACAAAATATTGCTCAATAACCAATCATTGTATTTAATTTTTTCAGGATAAAACAAAGAGAAAGAAGCGAATAAAGAAAAAATCGCTTTAATTAAAACTGAAACTATTTTAAGTTTTGGATTTGTTTGTTTGTTTTCCATATTTTTATAAAACACCTTTTTTCTTATATGTTATAAAGTTAATTTTTATTAATAAATTTTTCAAGAGATTCAATCAAATCTGCTTTTTTCATTTTAGAAAAGTTTTCTATATTATATTTTTTAGCTAATTTTTTTAAATCTGCGACAAGCATTTTGTTTAAGTCTATTTCTTCATTTGTTTTAACTTTTATTTCTTCTTGTACGACTTTAATTTCTTCTGGCGCTTCTTCAGTTAATTCAACAGTTGATTCAACTGTTTGATTTTGATTCAATTCTAACTGATCTTTTTCTTCTTGTTCTTTTTGTTGTGCTAATTCAGCTTCTGCTTTTTTAACTTGTTTTAATTTATTAGTTTTTTCTAACTGAGCTTTTTCTTCTTGTTCTTTTTGTTTTGTTAATTCAGCTTTTTGTTGTGCTAAAATAAGTTCTTTTTTGGATAAATGTTCTTTAGCTAATTCAACATAACTAGCAAACATATCAGGTTCTTGATAAGCCATATCAGCTAATATTTTACGATTAACTTCTACTTGAGCTAATAAAAGACCATGAATAAATCGTGAATAACTAATGTTGTTATTAACACAACCAGCATTAATTCTAGTAATCCATAATTTTCTAAAATTACGTTTTTTCTGTCTTCTGTCTCTGTAAGCGTACTGAAGTGAGCGCATCACTTGTTCGTTAGCTGTTTTATAAAGGGTGCTTTTAGAACCGAAATAACCCTTCGCTAATTTTAATACTTTTTTACGACGTTTATGTCTTGCGTTAACAAAATTTATTTTAACCATCTGTTTTCCTTCTTTCTTAGTTTAACGTTGAGATTATATTAAATAAGATGTTTAATTCTTTTTACATCAGAAGGATCAACTTGTACGATTCCTCTTAATTGTCTATTTTGTTTAGTTGTTTTAGAACCTGCTAAATGATTTTTATAAGCATGTCCTCTTAAAAATTTGCCTGTACCTGTTATTTTGATGCGTTTTTTCAAACCTTTATGAGTTTTTTTCTTTATCATAATTACCTTCTTATATTGAATAAATTTTAGTTATTTTATTTTTTAGAAATTAAGGGAACTAAAAGAGCCGACATTTGACGACCTTCTAATTTCGGAAATAAATCAATTTTAGATACATCTTTTAAATCAGATATAATTTGTTGAAAAACTTTTTTACCTAATTCTGAGTGAACTATCATTCTTCCAGGGAAAAACATAGTTATTTTAACTTTGTCGCCTTTAACTAAAAAATCACGAACTTTTTTAACTTTATATTCTAGATCATTAGCTTGAATATTAGGGCTAATACGCAGTTTTTTCAAAACCGTTATATTTTGTTTTTTTTGAATTTTCTTTAATTTTTTTTGTTGATCATAATAAAATTGAGAATAATCCATCAAACGAACAACTTTAGGATTTGAATTACCATTAATTAAGACAACATCTATATCTTTAGAATCGGCTAAATCCAGTATTTTTGATTTTTCAAAAACACCCAGTTTATCACCTTTTTCGTCAATAACTAAATGTTCTCCATAAGGTATATTTTCATTGAATAAAACATCAACTTTTAAATTATCTTTTTTATTTTTCTTGTATTTAATATCGAATAAACTCCTTTTTTAGAAATAATATTTTTTTTCAAAATATTTTATTTTTATAAAAAAACTAAATTAAAACAAAAAAAGTACTTATTATAAAGTACTCTCCGGATAAAACCATAATAAAAATAAATTTTATTTAGTTGTTTTAAAAGACAACTATTATTTAAATTTATTGTGCTTTTCACCTAAAAATTATCATAATTTTTCAGGTAGAGGAGAGAATCTCTTCATTTTCACATTTTTTTATTTCATTTTTTTTAATACAAATAAATTATACAATAAAAATGCCTTTTTATTTGTGCAATAAGTAATAAAGCAAAAAAACCATTTTAAAAAAATAATTTTTTGATTAATTAAAAATAAAAAATTTAGCAACTAATTAAACAAAAAAAGCCAAACTGTTTACATTTTTAATAAACAATTTAGCCTTTATTTCACATATTTAATTCAATTTTTAAACGGTATCGCTTTTTTTTACTACTGCGTATCGCAGTGAATTAAAAAACGTATACCTTTAAAGAATTGAATATTGGTATGTTCAAAAAAACTAAAATATTTATTAATTAATTCCATTATAAAACAAAAAAACAAAATGTCAACACTTTTTTAACATTTTTTTAAAAAAAATGCATTTTCTTTTTGAAAAACCTTTTTCAGCCGATTTTTCGGCGCTTTTTTATATAACTTTCTAGAAAAGCCCTATTTTCCTTTATTTTCGAAAATTTTTAAAAAATTTTTAAAAAAAAATATATAATAGTATTCTTTATATAGAATATTTAAAAAAAATAAAAAAAAAAAAAAGGAATATTTAAGATATTTTTTTAAATCTAATCTAATCTAGTTTTTTAAGAATGGATTTCCTCGCTTGCTGCTATCTAGCTTAACAAAAAAAATAACATTTGTCAAGTGTTTTTTTAATATTTTTTTAAAAAAATCAAAAAAGACCTAAAAATCGTTTAATAAAAAAATAAAAAAAATTTTTAAAGATTACAACTACTTTTTAAAAACAGGAATATTATATTTTAGATTAGATTAGATTTTTTAAAAAAATGTTAAATATTTATTATTTTATTTATCTATTTTAAAAAAATTGCTAAATCCATTTTAGACTAGACTTTTTAAAAAAAGAGATAACATATATTTTTAATATTTTAAAAAAGATCAAAATTAAAACTAATTTTTAAAATTAAAAGATTTTTAAAATGAGAGAGGTCCGCCGCGCCCAGTCCCCGCCGCGCTGCCCGATTCCTTAAAATAGACTATAAACACCCTCTTTTTATACTGTTTTTTATATAAATTAACGTAGTAAATTAAAAAGTAATAACTATTATCATCTTTAATAAAAAATAGGTAAAAAAAGCGGTTTTTGAGGGTTGTTAATTGGCTTTGGGGCTCTTAAATCAGCTTTTTAAAGTGAAACTTTCTTTTGGCTAATTTAATAAAAAAACCCTCGTTAAGAGAGTGATAAAATTTTTATTTGTGGTTTTCGATTTGTGCTTCTGATGGAAAAGGGTGTAGTTTATAAAATTCAAGAATTTGACTAATGCATTTTTCGCCCAAAGAACCCATAGATTTAAAAGGATAAATTTGATGAAAAGGATCGAAAAATAAAATAACAAAGACGGTTTTATTGTTGTTAAAATAACCAACAACCCTTTGACAATCATCCACTTCTAATATATAAGGTAAAGTTGGTAAATCTCCAATATCAACGGTATCAATTTCTTTACTTAAAGTTGTCAGATCAAAATATTTATGTTCGCCCTTTTTATAGGGTTTTTTGTTTCCGTACTTATGAAATTTGAATTTTGGTTTGCCTTCCTTGTCTTTTGCCATTTCTATCATTTCTTCAAAACTTTTATCATGCAATTTATTTTTTAATTTATCTATCATCTTTTTTTCGTCAATTTTTAAACATTTATCTTGATGCAAAAATAAGAAGACGTTTTTGAATTTAAATTTCATTTTAAAAAACCTAAACTATATTAGGAGCGACAGAATAAAATTTAATTATTTTTTCATCAGAAATTTTGTTTTTAGTTAAATCATTGTGAACGTATGAATCAGACCATGGACCATGATTTTTATGAGTTATCTCCACTAATTCCCAAGCTTTTTTGAGACCGTAATTCTCAATAACATAATCCATCACTTCTTTTTGTTTGTTTGTGAAAATGGTGTCATCATATTTTTTGTTTCTCTTGATAGGCATTAAAGTAGTTCTTGGTTTGATAGCACGTTGATAAGTTTGAGAAGCTAAATATAAATCAATAGAAACAGGACCGTAAGGCCAAGCTTCCCAAATATTTTTAAATAATTTTTCTTTTGTGTCTACTAAATATTTAACATAAATCAAAAAAGACATTTTTTGCAGTTTCATTTTAGTGTAATCATTTTTATTTTGATTCTGGATTAAATAATTCGCAACATCAAGAATATCAATTTTATTTTTTTTATTGTCGCACATAGTTCGCTTTTCCTTTTTTAACCTTTCTTAAAAATCTTCTTTTTTATGATTTTAAGATCTTTAAAGGTTGATATTTTTTTAATATTTCCTAAAACAATGATAATGAATAACATTATTATAACGTTATAAAGCCCATTTGTCAACCCTTTTTATTAATTTTAATTAAAAAAGGGTTTAATTTGTTTTTATCTGTTATAATAAAGATAATGAAAAAGAAGGCTTTTTTAAAAAGAAACCCTTCAAAGAGTCTTTAAAAGCTTAAAAAGAGGCTTTAAAACATAAAAAGAACCCTTAAAAGGGTTCTTTTTTTATATTCTTTTAAATGTTTAATATGTTTGCTCTCTCTTAATAGTTGTTTCTCTTGGATAAACCTTTTCAAGTTATTAAATAAAGGATTAAACACCCTCTTTTTATACTGTTTTTTATATAAATTAAGCTCTTAAATTAAAAAGTTGATATAATTATCAAGTATTTAATTAAAAAGGGTTTTTAAAGGGTTTTTTAATGGTTTATTTTTTTATATTGGTTTTATATTTCCTTTATATTTCTTTAATGAAACCCTAATGCATCCGTAATGATTCTTTAATTAATCTTTAATGAACCTTACTGGGGCCGGTTGTTTGGACTCGAATTTTTAATAAAAAAATAATAAAAAATAAAACTAATAATCCTTTCACTTATACTAATACCGTTTTTTTAAAAAAAA
>NZ_JABUOH010000045.1 GCF_013391955.1 Candidatus Phytoplasma pruni | reverse complement strand
TAAAAAATAAATTATTAATATTAATTCAAAAAAAGAAAGGTTAAAAAATATGAATTCTAAAGAATTTATTCGGAAACATAAGAAAATAATAATAATATTGTTTTTAGTTGGCTTATTAACTGTTTTAACAATATTTTTTGGACTGAGTATGAGCAGGAATAAGAAAGCACAAAATTTGTCAAATTCTTTATCTGATTCTCAAATCTATAGAGAACAAAAAAATATCACAGTTGAAGAAGTAAGTGATCAAACTTTAAGAGACAAGATTCAAAATCAACAAAACAACAAACCTCACTCTTCTTTGCATGAATTAACTCAAGCAGCTAAACAATTAGTAGACGATAGATTAACAGAGAGAGCTAATTTAAGAAATCAAGCTTTATCTAATTCTCAAACATATAGAGAACAACAAAATATAACAACCGAAGAAGTAAATGATCAATTTTTAAAAGACGCGATTAAAGCGAAACAAACCAAAACACCTACTTCAACCTTAGAAGAATTAACTCAAGAAGCTAAACAATTAGTAGATGATAGATTAACAGAGAGAAAAAATTTAAGAGATCAAGCCTTAACAGATGCTCAAACATATAGAACACAACAAAATATAACAACTGAAGAAGTAAGTGATCAAAATTTAAGAGACGCGATTCAAAATCAACAAACACAAACACCTACTTCCACCTTAGAAGAAATAACTAAAGTAGCTAAACAATTAGTAGATAATAGATTATTAGAAAGAACTAATTTAAGAAATCTAGCCTTACCTGCCGCTCAAGAATATAGACAACAACAAAATATAACGGTCGAAGAAGTAAGTGATCAATTTTTAAAAGACGCGATTAAAGCGAAACAAACCAAAACACCTACTTCAACCTTAGAAGAATTAACTCAAGAAGCTAAACAATTAGTAGATGATAGATTAACAGAGAGAAAAAATTTAAGAGATCAAGCCTTAAACGATGCTCAAACATATAGAGAAAAACAGAGTATAACAGTCGAAGAAGTAAGTGATGAAATTTTAAGAAACGCGATTCAAACTAAACAAAATAACGAACCTACTTCAATTTTAGAAGAGTTAACTCAAGTAGCCAAACAATTAGTAGACGATAGAATAACAGAAAGAGTTAATTTAAGAAATCAAGCTTTTTCCAATTCTCAAACTTATAGAGAACAAAAAAATATCACAGTTGAAGAAGTAAGCGATCAAACTTTAAGAGACAAGATTCAAAATCAACAAACACAAACACCTACTTCCACCTTAGAAGAATTAACTCAAGTAACTAAACAATTATTAGATTTTACAAATCATAAGAAAAAAATGGCTTTTATTAAAGAATCTTTATCAATTTGTAAAAATTATCGCGAAGAAAAAGGCTTCACTCCGGATGAAATAACTGACGTTAACTTAACAGAAGTAGCTTTAGCGCAGTTGCAAAGTAACCCAAATTCAGAAAAAGAAGAATTTGTCAACAGTATGAAAGCGCTAATTGATTTATTCACTGTAGAAACGAATGAAACAGGAAAAAAAATCACAAAATGGAAAAATAAAACAGAAGACATTAAAGATTGGGACATTCAATACAATAATAATGAGAACGAAACAAAAATTTTAAAATTAAAATATGATGATCAAGGTAAAATAATAAATTGGATTCACGAAGACACTTATACTACTAGTTTCGACAAAAAAGGAAGACCGATCGGACTTTTTAGACATAAACAAAATGGAGATGTAGAATGGGAAAATCCTCAAACTACAACTATCGAATATAATCAACTGAAAAAAACATTTAAAAAATATAAACAAGATGGAAGTGTTGATTGGACGCACCCTAAAACATACACTGTTGAGTTATTTTCAGATGGCAAAAAATTAACTAAATTTTTAAAACATAAAGAAAATGGTGATATCCATTGGAATCATGAAAACACTTATACTTGTGAATATGACCAAAATCATAAAGTGGTTAATTATTTCAAATATAAAGAAAACGGCGATATCCATTGGAACCATGAAGATACTTACACCGCTGAGTATAAAAACAATGAAAAATTAGTTAAAAGATATAATGAAGACGGCAGTATCGATTGGACAAACGTCAACACCTTTACTCATGAATATGATTCTGATGAAAATTTAATCAAACAATTGAAATATAAAGCAAATGGTGATATTCATTGGGACAATGAAAACACTTTTGTTAGAGAATACGATGATAATAAAAATATCACTAAACAAATAACTTTTAAAGAAGATGGAAAAAAAGATTTAGAAAAAATTTACAACGATGACCAAAATATAATTAGCACTTTCAAATATAAAGAAAACGGCGATATCCATTGGAACCATGAAGATACTTACACCGCTGAGTATAAAAACAATGAAAAATTAGTTAAAAGACATAATGAAGATAGCAGTATCGATTGGACAAATGACAACACCTTTACACATGAATATGATTCTGATGAAAATTTAATCAAACAGTTGAAATATAAAGCAAATGGTGACGTTCATTGGAACCATGAAGACACTTTTACTCGTGAATACGATAAAAATAAAAATATCACTAAACAATTGAAATATAAAGAAAATGGTGATATTCATTGGAACCATGAAAACACTTATGGAGCTTTATGCCAAAATAAAAAAAGAAAGGCAAAATATAAATACAAAGAAGATAGTACTTTAGATTTAGAAATCGTTTATAACGTTAATGAAAAAATAATTAAAAAACTAAAATATAAGCAAGACGGAGAAGGAAGTGTTTCTCCTCATTGGGATCATGAAGATACTTGCACATTCGACTACGACGTTAACGGGAAATTGTGGAAAAAACATTCGCATAAGGAAGATGGCGGTCAAGATGTGACTATTGAATATGATTCTGATGGAAATAGAATTAGATCTGTCAAATATAAAGAAAACGGCGATATTCATTGGAACCACAAAGATACTTATACTGTCGAGTATAATGACGATAATCCAAATGAAAGATTAGTCAAAAGACATAATGAAGATAGCAGTATCGATTGGACAAACGACAACACTTTTACTCATGAATATGATTCTGATGAAAATTTAATCAAACAATTTAAATATAAAGCAAATGGTGATACTCATTGGGACCATGA
>NZ_JABUOH010000044.1:2500-5016 GCF_013391955.1 Candidatus Phytoplasma pruni | reverse complement strand
AAAATTGGTAGAGGATGAGGGACTTGAACCCCCGACATTCTGCTTGTAAGGCAGACGCTCTCCCAACTGAGCTAATCCTCTTTTTAAAAGTAATTTTTCAAGTAATCCTTGGCAAAAACCTATCTTCGCTTTCCATACGAAAAACTATTGTCGGGGTTTAAGGGCTTAACTGCTGTGTTCGGAATGGGAACAGGTGTTTCCCCTTGACTAAATCACCAAGGATCTTTCAAAACTAGATAACCATAGTTATTTCAAAAAAATCAAAGTCAATGGATCTATTAGTACTAGTCAGCTGAAAATATCACTATTCTTACACCTCTAGCCTATCAACCTGGTAGTCTTCCAGGGATCTCATAGGGAAATCTCATCTTAAGGGAGGCTTCACACTTAGATGCTTTCAGTGTTTATCCTTTCTATACATAGCTACTCAGCTGTGGCTCTGGCGAACCAACTGAAACACCAGCGGTGCGTCCTTCCCGGTCCTCTCGTACTAGGGAAAGGTCCTCTCAATGCTCTAACGCCCACACCGGATATGGACCGAACTGTCTCACGACGTTCTGAACCCAGCTCACGTACCGCTTTAATGGGCGAACAGCCCAACCCTTGGAACATACTACAGCCCCAGGTGGCGAAGAGCCGACATCGAGGTGCCAAACCTTCCCGTCGATGTGAGCTCTTGGGGAAGATCAGCCTGTTATCCCTAGAGTAACTTTTATCCGTTGAGTCACGGCCCTTCCATACGGTACCGTAAGATCACTAAGTCCAACTTTCGTTCCTGCTCGACTTGTAGGTCTCGCAGTCAAGCACCCTTTTACCTTTACGCTCTTAAAATGATTTCCGACCATTTTGAGGGTACCTTTGAACGCCTCCGTTACTCTTTAGGAGGCGACCGCCCCAGTCAAACTGCCCACCAAACACTGTCCCTCATAATACACTTATGCAGGTTAGAAGCTAAAAATAACAAGGGTGGTATTCCAAGGATGACTCCATTAGAACTAGCGTCCTAATTTCACAGTCTCCCACCTATCCTCTACATGCAATTTTCAATTTCAATATTAAGCTACAGTAAAGCTCCATGGGGTCTTTTCGTCCTGTCGCGGGTAACCGGCATTTTCACCGGTAATTTGATTTCACCGAGCCTCTCTCTGAGACAGTGCCCAGATCGTTACGCCTTTCGTGCGGGTCGGAACTTACCCGACAAGGAATTTCGCTACCTTAGGACCGTTATAGTTACGGCCGCCGTTCACCGGGGCTTCAATTCAATGCTTCAAGTTACCTTTGACATCTCCTCTTAATCTTCCAGCACCGGGCAGGCATCAGCCCCTATACATCACCTCACGGTTTAGCAGGGACCTATGTTTTTGATAAACAGTCGCTTGGGCCTATTCTCTGCGGCTTTTACTTTTTATCATAAAAGCTCTCCTTCTCCCGAAGTTACGGGGCTATTTTGCCGAGTTCCTTAGAGAGAGTTGTCTCGCGCCCCTAGGTATTCTCTACCTACCCACCTGTGTCGGTTTCGGGTACAGGTAAAAAAACAATTAGCCCTAGAAGTTTTTCTTGAAAATATGACTTCAGTCACGTTACCTTCAAACCTTATTTTTTGGAATAAGAAGACGGATTTGCCTATCTTCTCAAACTCGGTTCTTCTACCCTAATCCAATAAAGGGCGTGCTTAGCCTGTTTTGTAGCTCCATCAGTTGTTTTCTTAGTGCAGGAATTTTAGCCTGCTTGCCATCGACTACGCATTTCTGCCTCGCCTTAGGACCTGACTAACCCAGGGCGGACGAACCTGCCCCTGGAAACCTTGGGTTTTTGACGGATAGGATTCTCACCTATCTTTTCGTTACTTACACCGGCATTCTCACTTCTGACCTCTCCACCACTGCTTCCGCTATGGCTTCATCGATGTCAGAACGCTTCCCCTACCATATTAAAAATAATAAATTATTTTTATATCCGTAGCTTCGGTATAATGTTTTAGCCCCGTTAAATTTTCGGTGCAGAGTCATTAGATTAGTGAGCTATTACGCACTCTTTAAAAGATGGCTGCTTCTAAGCCAACTTCCTAATTGTTTAAACATCTCTACTTCCTTTTCCACTTAACATTAATTTAGGGACCTTAGCTGACGGTCTGGGCTCTTTCCCTTTTGACCATGGACCTTATCACCCACAGTCTGACTGCTAATTGTTTTTAATGACATTCGGAGTTTAATTGATATCGGTACCCCGAGGTGGAGCCCTCAATCATTTAGTGCTCTACCTTCATTAAAATTTCTGAATTAACGCTAGCCCTAAAGCTATTTCGGGGAGAACCAGCTATCTCTGAGTTCGATTGGAATTTCACCTCTAGCCACAAATCATCCAAACACTTTTCAACGTGTCCTGGTTCGGTCCTCCATTTGGTTGTCCCCAAACTTCAACCTGTTCATGGCTAGCTCACTTCAGTTTCGGGTCTATGACATAAAACTAAACGCCCTATGAAGACTCGCTTTCGCTACGGCTTCGTTCCTTCAAAC
>NZ_JABUOH010000043.1 GCF_013391955.1 Candidatus Phytoplasma pruni | reverse complement strand
TTGAATTAATTAAGTTAATTTATATGAAAAAGACAACAAAAAGCAATTGAAAAAAAACAATTTTCAATTCTTAATGGGTTTGATCGTTTGAAAACAATTATTAAATAAAAAAATCATTAAAATTCAAAAAAACTTGACAAATAATGTTTTTTAATATATAATTATTAAAATTCAAAAAATAATTATATATTATTAATTGGATTAAATAAAAAAATAAATAGGAGTGGATTATCAAATGAACCAAAAAGTAAATAACCACGAAGAAAAAATGAACAACAACGAACAAGGTTGTGGTTGCCAAAATACTCAGCCTAACCAAAAAGAAGCATGCCAAAAAGATGAAAATTGCGGATGCGAAAACAAACAAGATTGTCAACCTCATTCCTCTCAGGAAAAAGATTCTCACGCAGGTTGCGGTTGCCAAAACAAGCAAGAAAAACAAACAGAAAATTGTCAAACAGATGAAGGTTGTGGATGTCATTAAAAAAACATCTTGACGCTAAAGGATAAGTAAATATTTTTAAGAAATAATTGCTATTTTTTATAATCAAAAAAAGACTATTTCAGATTAGTCTTTTTTTATTGTAAAAATTTTTTCTTTTTTTGTTTAATCAAAAGTTTTTTATATTATAATGAAATAGTCAATAATAAAAAAATTAACATTTTCCAATATTTATTTACAGAATAAATATTTAATGTTTACTTTCTATTACTTTTTTAAAAAAAATTAATAAAAAAGATTGACTTTATTAAAAAATATTGTTAAAATCTTAAACGGTTAAAAAATAAAAGTTATTTTAAATTAATTAATTCATTTTGAGAAGAAATTAATTTAAAACTGTTCTATTAATATTTCTTGTTAATAAAAATTATTTTTACTATTTTATTGATCACTATTTTTTAAGATTTAAACTATACCGAGATGGCCCGTTGGAGAAACGGTTAACTCACATGCCTTTCACGCATGCATTCACGGGTTCGAATCCCGTACGGGTCACCAATTTTAAATAAAACAACTTAAAAAAGCAACTCATAGCTCAATAATTGATATAAGCACTCATAGCTCAATTGGATAGAGCATCTGACTACGGATCAGAAGGTTAGGGGTTCGAGTCCTCTTGGGTGTGCCATTTTAATTTTAAAGATACAATTTTGAAGCGGGAAGTAGCTTAGCTTGGTAGAGCGCCTGGTTTGGGACCAGGAGGTCGCGGGTTCAAATCCTGTCTTCCCGACCATTAAAACAAACGCGAATGTCGTATAATGGCTATTACCCTAGCCTTCCAAGCTAGAGATGTGGGTTCGATTCCCATCATTCGCTCCACATCAATTGATTCCAATAAAAACAAAAAAATAAAATTAATTATTTTTTGATGTTTTTAAGAAATTATTGTCTTTTTATTAATATTATTTTTTTGTTTTTATTTGATTTTTTTTACAAAGCAAGTTGACATTTTGGCAGCAATGTATTATAATTAATAAGTACATTTAATCATTTTTCGCAATTTTAAAATTTGGATGAAAAAATTTTAAAATATAAAATATTTCTAGGAGCAACATTATTATTCATGAATAACACGAACGTAGAACAAAAACAACAATTAAACAATAAAACTATTAGCGTTAACGACCAAATGGTGACAAGAAAATGGTATATAGTAGACGCTGAAGGGAAAACTTTAGGTCGTTTAGCGACTAAAGTAGCTTCTGTTTTAAAAGGCAAAGGCAAAACTCATTATACTCCTCATATTGACAATGGCGATTATGTAGCAGTTATCAATGCTTCTAAAATCCATTTAACAGGTAAAAAATGGGAACAAAAAACCTATTACAGACATTCAGGTTATCCAGGTGGTTTAACTAAAGTAATGGTTTCTGATATGTTGAAAAAATCTCCTACTTTGATTATTGAGAAAGCTGTTTTCGGCATGTTACCGCATACTAAACTTGGACGCCAAATGCGTAAAAAATTATTTGTTTATGCTAACGAATCGCATAGACACGAATCACAAAAACCTAAAGTGTTAGAGGTATAATGAAAATGAAGAAAAATCAATATTTTGGAACAGGCAGACGTAAAAGTTCTGTAGCGAGAGTTATTTTAACTTCTGGTACAGGACAAATTAAAATCAATAAAAGAGATTTTACTAATTATGTCCCTTCTCAAGAAACTCGTTTAGAAACTTTAAAACCCTTAAAATTAACTAATACTTTAGAAAAGTATGATGTGGTTGCGAATGTTCACGGTGGCGGAATAACTTCCCAAGCTGGAGCGATCCGTTTAGGTATTGCTAGATCTTTATTAGAAGCTGAACCTAATTTAAGAGTTATTTTGAAAAAAGCTAGTTTATTAACTAGAGATTCACGTTGTGTTGAGCGTAAAAAATACGGTTTAAAAAAAGCTCGTCGTGCACCTCAATTCTCCAAACGTTAATTTATTTCTTAATAATATTTTTACCAGTATGAAGAGCCTTTTAAAAAAAGGCTCTTTTTTTAATTTTAAAAGATTTTATTAAAATAATTTGTTATATAATGAGTTTATCAGAAGGAGAAAGTAGATGTCAAAAATAAGAGTACGTTATGCCCCAAGTCCGACCGGTTTTTTACATATCGGCAACGCCAGAACCGCTTTATTTAACTATTTATTCGCTGCGCGTTATCAAGGTGAATTAATTATTAGAATTGAAGATACTGATTTAGCGAGAAACGTCGCTGATAGCGAAAAAAAACAATTAGAACAATTAAATTGGTTAGGAATCAAATGGACCGAAGGACCTGATATCGGTGGACCTTTAGGACCTTATAGACAATCCGAAAGATTACCTATTTATCAAAAATATACCCAAATATTGTTAGATAAAAAACTAGCTTATAAAGAATACCAAAACGATAAGACCAAATATGTAGTACGTTTTAAAGTTCCTGCCGAAACCAAATATGATTTTCAAGATTTAATTAGAGGTTCTTTATCTTTTGACAGTAAAGAAATCGAAGACTGGATCATTATGAAAGAAAATGGCTATCCGACTTATAATTACGCTGTAGCGATAGATGACCATTTAATGGCGATTTCTCATGTTTTCCGCGGTGAAGAACATATTACCAATACTCCGAAACAAATGATGATTTATCAAGCTTTTGGGTGGGAAATACCTACTTTTGCGCATATTTCTTTAATTTTAAACGAACAGAAAAAGAAACTTAGTAAAAGAGATCAGAATGTTATTCAATTTATTGAAAAATACATGACTTTAGGTTATGTTCCTGAAGCTTTATTTAATTTCTTGTTTCTCTTAGGTTTTGCCCCTAAAAGCAATAAAACTATTTTTTCTTTAGAAGAAATGGTCTCTTTATTTGATAAAACACGTTTTATCAAAGCGCCCGCTATTTTTGATGTCCCTAAATTATCCTTCATTAATAGTCAATATTTGAAAAAAATGCCCCTGGAGGAAATAGTGCCTCAAACAGCTGTTTTTTTCAACCAAGCTAACATCGTTATTTCTGAAGAAAAATTAACCAAAATAGTGTCTTTATTTCAAAGTAGAATTAGTTATCTTGCGGAAATAGTAGACTTATACCAAAGCTTTTTTATAGAACCAAAAGAAGTTAAAGAAGAATTTTTAACCTTTATTAAAGAAAATAAAGGTTTTAACTTGGTGCAAATTCTATATAATATATTATATAAGTTAGAAAATTTTGATTCTGTTAATATCAAAGAAAGCATCACTAGCTTAGAACAACACACTCCTTTAAAAGGGAAAAATTTATTTATTTTAATTCGTATAGCGACCACTTTGCAAATGAATGGTCCGCATTTACCTATTTATTTAGAATTATTAGGGAAAGAAACTGTTTTAAAAAATATCCAAACTATCTTAAATCTCTCCTCTGAATAAAATTAACTTATGAAGTTAAAAAAACTATCTGATGAAAAATAATCATTAATTAAGAAAGATCTTATTTTAAAAAAGTAAAAGGAATATCATGTTGAAAATTTATAATTCATTAACCCAAAAAAAAGAAAATTTTATCCCTTTAACTGACAATGAAGTTAATATTTATGTTTGTGGTCCCACCGTTTATGATCACCTACATATCGGCAATATCAAACCTTTAATTTTTTTTGATATGATGAAAAGATATTTCACTTTATTAGATTTTAAGGTTAAATTAGTTGTTAATATTACGGATGTAGATGATAAAATCATTCAAACCGCTTTGGCTAACGACACCACAGAAGCCCAAATATCTCAACATTATATTCAAGCTTTTTTTACTTTATTAAAAAAACTAGACATTGATACCATTGATAAATTTCCTTTGGTAACTAATTATATTAAATCTATTATCACTTTTATCCAAGATTTGATGCAAAAAGGTTATGCTTATTTAACCGAAACAGGGGTTTATTTCCGTGTTCATTTGGTTGATAATTACGGTAGTTTAAGTAAACAAGATTTAACTAAATTGAAAAAAAACGCTCGTAAAGAACTAGATCCGCAAAAAGAAAATGTGGAAGATTTCATTTTATGGAAAAAAACCGAAACAGGCGTTAAATATGAAAGTCCTTGGTTTTTAGGTCGTCCCGGTTGGCATACAGAATGTGCTGTCATGATTAAAGATATTTTTAAAACCACTATTGATATTCACGGTGGCGGCAATGATTTGAAATTCCCTCATCATGAAAACGAACAAGCTCAGTTTTTAGCCAGTCAAAACAAACCTTTAACTAATTTTTTCGTTCATATAGGACGGGTGGATTACCAAGAACAAAAAATGAGTAAATCCTTAAATAACGTTGTTTTAGCAAAAGATGTTTTAAAAGATTTTGACGCTAACGTGATTAAATTCTTTTTCCTATCACATCATTATTTACAACCTATTAATTTTAGTTATGAATTGCTTTTACCTATACAAACTAAATATCATAAAATAGTTCATACTTTGAATAAAAACCATTTTCAATTAAAAATGAATCATACAAAAACTTCTAATAAAAAATTAGCTTATTTACAACAATTTCATCAATTGATGCAAAATGATTTTGACACTCCTAATGTAGTCACTCTCATAGATCAAATTATCAAAGAATTGAATAAAACTCATGTTTTAACCGAAATGTCGGAACTACAAAACACTTTATTGTATTTATTTCAACATTTAGGGATTTCTTTGCCTTTAAAAACTATTACTCCCCAAGATGTAACTCTTTATCAAAAATGGCTTCAAGCGAGACAAAATAAAGATTTTAAACAAGCAGACCTTTTAAGAAAACTTTTAGAAGAAAAAAGTTTTATTTGAAAAAAACATCTTTTTCCCCAAAAAATGATAAAGTCGATATCAAAAACGGTAGGTTATGATTATGAATAAAAAAACTGATAACAAATTTTTTAACCTGACAGGGCTTACACAAGTAGAAGTAGAAAAACAACTCCAAGAAAGAAAAAAAAATCTTAAAAAAGATAAGAACAGTAAAACTGTGAAAGATATTATTTTTTCTAATGTTTTCACTTTGTTGAATTTATTAGTTTTAATCCTGTTTATTATTGTTATGGCGATTAAAAGATACGATCAATTATTGTTTTTATTGGTTAATGTGTTAAATTTATCTTTAGGTATTATTCAAGAAATTAAGGCTAAAAGGACTTTAGATAAGATTTCTTTGTTAATGTCTAATGATACTCATGTAGTGCGTGATAGTGCTTTAAAATCGGTTTCTATGCATGAAGTAGTAGCAAAGGACCTTTTATTTTTAGAATTAGGGGCTCAGATTGTAGCCGACGCTAAAATAGCTGAAGGTACTTTAGAAGTCAACGAATCTTTTTTAACAGGAGAATCTAAATCAGTTTTCAAAAGTAAAGGTGATTTTTTATATTCTGGTAGTTATGTTGTTTCCGGACGTGCTTGTGCGGAAGTGACGGCTGTGGGTGATGAAATGTATATTTCTAAATTAACCCATGAAGCGAAAAAATATAAAAACATCAAAACTCCTTTAATGCAAAATTTCGCTAATTTAGTCATGGTGATCATGATTTTATTAATCCCTACTACTTTTATCTTTTATTTCTCTTATGATGAAACCATCCTTAAAAGCAATAAATCAGAATTCCTTTTAGGTTTAAGTGGTTTTATGATAGGAATGATGCCTTCAGGTTTATTCTTATTAACTAGTATGTCCTTAGCAGTCGGTTTCGTTAATTTAGCGAAAAAGAACGCTTATATGAAAGATTTATTCGGGATTGAGATGTTAACCCAAATAGATATTTTATGCTTAGATAAAACTGGTACAATTACTGATGGAACTATGGAAGTCAAAGAAGTTTATGCTTATCCGGAAGCTAAAAAAGTTTCTGAAGAGTTAATGACTAGTATTATTAGTGCTTTTCCGGATGATAATCCCACCCAAAAAGCTCTACATCATAAATTTTTAAAGAATGATGAGTCTTCCAAAGGGGATCATAAAATCAAAAAGATTGAGTTTTTCTCTAGTTTAAGAAAATATAGCGCTGTGGAATTTGAGAAAGAAGGTACTTTTCTTTTAGGAGCTCCGGAAATTATTTTCAAAAAACAATTTGCTCAAATCGAAAAAGATGTCGACAAACACGCTAAAATGGGTTATAGAGTTTTATTATTAGCTCAAACTAAGACAAGTATAGAAAAACTGGATCATAATACTGAATATCAAGCCGTTTCCTTAATTATGTTAGAAGATAAAATTAAAGAAGATGCTTTTGATACTGTAACTTATTTTAAAAATTTAGGGATTCAAATGAAAATCATTTCTGGCGATAATCCTTCTACTATTTCTTATATTGCCCAAAGAATCGGCATTATTGAAAGCGAAAAACAAGCTATCAGTTTAGCTGGTCTCAGTGAAAAAGAAATCATTAAAATAGCTCATAAATACGATGTTTTTGGTCGAGTAACGCCAGAACAAAAGCAAATTTTAATTAAAACCTTGAAGCAAGATAATAAAAAAGTCGCGATGATTGGTGATGGTGTGAACGATATTTTAGCTTTTAAAGAGTCAGATATGTCGATCGCTATGGCTTCTGGTAGTCAAGCAGCCCAAAATGTCGCTAATTTAGTTTTACTGGATTCTAACTTTAGTTCTTTACCGCAAGTGGTTTCTGAAGGCAGAAGAGTAATTAATAATTTAGAAAAAAACTCAGTTTTATTTTTAGTAAAATCTATTTTATCTTTTTTATTAGCAGTCATTACTATTTTGCACAATTTTTACCCTCCAGCTGATGATATAATATTCCCTTTTGATCCTTTAAAATGGAATTTAATTGATATCTTTTTCATCGGAACTCCGTCTTTCTTTTTATCTTTAGAACCTAATGATAAACCATTGAATAAAAATTTTTTAAGAAACATTTTAACAAACGCTTTTTTCTTCGCTTCTTTAATCGCTTTTAATTATATTTATTTATTGAATATAGGATGGGCTGATAAGACGATGAGAAATGAAAATGTTTCCGTTATGTTGATGTTAATTACTTCCTTTATTTTCTGCTTCTTGTTATTTAAGAACTGTCTTCCTTTTAACAAATGGAAAACATTATTATTTAACGCGATGATTGTAGGTTTTTTAATTTTTGGATACAGTACTTTCTTCATAAAAGAAGCATTCAAAAAAGTATTGTGTAATATTACCGAGACCATATACGATCATTTGTTTTATTTTATCGTTTTAGCTATTATCAATATCATTTTGGTTTTAGGTATGGTATTTAAAAAACAATTAACCGCTTTTAAGCAAAAATTATTTAATAAATAATGCTTATCAACGTAATTTCAACGAAAGAATTAAAATCATGATTATTTATGGAAAAAATATCATCAAAGAAACCATTAACGCTAAAAGACCCATTTATAAGATATATATTGATTTAAAAATGACTGATACAGCGTTTTTAAATCATTTAAAAGACCATAATCTGACATATGAGATGTTAAATAAACATCAATTGAACGAAAAAGCGCAAACCACTCAACACCAAGGAGTGGTCGCTGAAGTCCAAGATTATACTTATAAAAATTTAGGGGATTATTTATCAACCGAGAAAATACAAAAATTTTTAATTTTAGACGAAATACATGATCCTCATAATTTAGGAGCTATTTTAAGAAGTGTGGAAGCGGCTAATTTTGACGGCGTGATTATAGGTAAAAAACACCAAGTCCTTTTAAACGGGACAGTTGCTAAAACCTCTAGTGGCGCTTTAGAATACGTTAATATTTTTTTAGTTAATAATTTACACCACACTATCTTACAATTGCAAAAACACGCTATTAAGGTCATTGGCACTGATATGAAAGCAGAATTGGTGTTTAACGAAATCCCTCAAAACGAATCTTTTGCTATTATTTTAGGCAATGAAGGGATTGGAGTTAGACCTTTATTGAAGAGAAATTGTGACTACTTAGTAAGGATTCCGATGGGTGGAAAAATCAATTCTTTAAACGTGAGTGTAGCTGCAGCTGTGATTATGTTCGGTTTACAAATGAAATAAAATAATATATTTCGTTAATTTTAAAAAAATATGTTAAAATAAAGAGGATATATTTTGATTTACTTAAATTTATTTTTTTATCTTTAAAAAAAGAAGGATTCTGAAAAATGACTAAAAAAAATATTTTAATATGTGTTGTATGTTTAAATCGTAATTATCATATTGATGCTCATAATAGAAGTAATCGTTTGACTTTGAAGAAATATTGTCCTCATTGTAAACAACACGTTTTACATGAAGAATCTAGATAAATCAAATATTAAATTAGAGGAGTTTTTATGTCATATAAAAATAAAGAAGAAAAATACGCAAATCCTTTGTTTAAAATAATCAAACAAGAATACAGTTTGATCAATATTTTTTTGATTGTTTTTACTATGGTGTTTATGGGTGTTTTTGGCGATTTTATGAAGCAAGATCAAGAAAAAACATTGTATAAAGTCTTATTTGGTTCCGCTCTGCTAGTTTTCTTATTGAGCGTTGTTCTCTTCATGAGACAAGCCACGAAAGGTATGAAAGCAGTTAGTTTACCAACAGGTACGCAAATTTTTTTCCAAATTATACAAGTTTTAATTTTTATCTTAATTTTAGTAACAATGAATAAATACTTCGAAATACTTTATAAAGACTATATTTACAAATGTAGAGAGTATTTTCAACATAAATAAGATATAATATTGAATAGAAAATAAATTATATTAATTTAGGGTGTTTGAATATGATAGATGCAAAAGAAAAAGAAATAGAAAAAGTTGTTAATAAAACGCCAGAAGAACAAAAAAGCCAAAAAAACAACGATAATGAAGCCAAATGGTATATCATTCAAACTTATTCAGGTTATGAAAATTCTGTTAAAGAAGATTTGTTAAGAATTGCTGATAGCGGCGTTGGTATTTCCAGTTTGATTTTAGACGCTATTTGTCCGAAAGAAACTTATTATAAAACTAAAGCCGACGGCACTAAACAAACAAGAGAGAAAAAAATCTATTCTGGTTATGTTTTTGTTAAAATGGTTGTGACCGATCATTCTTGGTTTGTGGTAAGAAACATTCCGAAAGTAACTGGTTTTTTAGGTTCTATTAGAGGAGGCGGTTCTAAACCTGTTCCTTTGAGCGATAACGAAATAAGACCTATTTTATTAAAAATGGGGATTATTACGAAACCTAATTACGATTATTTAATCGGTAAACAGGTAGAAATCACTAATGGTTCTTTTGCTGGTCAAACCGGTAAAGTGTCATTTGTAGATCATAATCAAGATAAAATTATTGTTGAAATTGATCTTTTCGGAAGAGCTACTCCGATCGAAATTTCTTTTGATTCTTTTAAAGAAATTCTTTAATGAACGTTTTTTTGAATTAGTGTCTTTTTTAATGCTGTAAATATGTTATAATATTTCAGTTATTATTTTATTTTCTTAAATTTTTAAATATATAAATTTTTATAATACAAATTAATAAAAAAAGAGGTTTGAATAAAATGGCTAAAAAAGTTGTAAAAACTGTAAAACTTCAAATTCCTGCAGGGAAAGCAAATCCAGCTCCACCAGTAGGTCCAGCTTTAGGTCAGGCTCAAGTAAATATTCCGTCTTTTTGTTCTAAGTTTAACGAAGAAACTAAAGATCAAATGGGTTTTGTTATTCCAGTGATTATTTCTGTTTACGATGATAGAAGTTTCACTTTTGTTACTAAAACTCCACCAGCTAGTGATCTTTTGAAAAAAGCTGCTAATATCCAAAAAGGCTCTGCTAACGCTAGCAAAAGCAAAGTAGCAACTATTAAATACGAACAAATAGAAGAAATCGCTAAATTAAAAATGTCTGATTTAAATGCTTATACAGTTGACAGTGCTTGTAAAATAATAGAAGGTACTGCGCTTAATATGGGTATTGTAGTTGAAAAATAATTTATTTCCCCTATTAGTGGAAACAAATATTTTTAATGATTTTATTTTGAATAACGTCCTAGAAAGGTTTTAAATTTTACACAGGTCTTTTAAATATGAAAAGAAGTAAGAAATATTTAGCTATGCGTCAAATGATAGATTCTAAGAAATCTTATTCAGTTTCGCAAGCAGTTGATTTGGTTCAACAAACTCAATTAGTTAAATTTGATGCCACTGTGGAATGTATTTTTTCTTTAAATCTTGATCCTAAAAAAGCAGAACAAAATATACGTGGCGCTTTAGTGTTACCTCATGGTAGCGGTAAAAAGCTAAAAGTAGCTGTTCTAGCTAAAGGGATGAAAGTTAAAGAAGCTGAAGAAGCTGGTGCTGATGTAGTAGGAGACCAAGAATTAGTGAATAAAATCGCTAAAAATTGGTTAGATTTTGATGTTTTAATCGCTACTCCTGAAATGATGCCAAGCGTGTCCAAATTAGGACGTGTTTTAGGCCCTAAAGGTTTAATGCCTAACCCTAAATTAGGAACAGTTACAGACAACTTAGCTCCTTTAATTAAAGATATTAAAAAAGGGAGAATAGAATATAGAGTTGATAAAAATGGTAATTTACACACTATTTTAGGAAAAACTTCTTTCAGTAAAGAACAATTATTGGAAAATGCTCAGTTTTTATACGAACATATAGCTTCTGCGCGACCTAAAACAGTAAAAGGTAATTTTATCAAATCCATGACTCTTTCTTCTACGATGGCTCCTGGTGTTAGAGTTGATCATACTTTAATGAGTTAAAGAAACTGTTTTGAAAAAATATTTGTAATGCGATATTTGCAAATAAATAGAAAGGGATGAAAAAGATATGTTAAGACCTGTTATCGAACAGAAAATAGAAAACGTTAACGCTTTAACGGAAAAAATCAACAAATCTAAATTAGTGGTTTTATTTGAATATAAAGGTCTTAAAGTGAGTGATTTTACTCAATTAAGAGTACAATTAAGAGAATTTGGTAGTAACGTCAAATTATATTCCAATAACATCATTAAAAGAGCTTTTAATTCTGTTGATCATGAAGAATTAGCTGATTTTAAAAACTCAAAAGCTTTATTATTTAGCGAAGATGACTTAATTTCACCGTTAAAGGCTTTATATGATTTTTCTAAAACAAATAAATTTGTTAAAATTTCTTCTGGACTTGTTGAAAATAAAATATATTCAGTTGAAATGATGCATGAGTTAGCTACTTTACCTTCAAGAGAAGTATTGTTAACTATGTTAGCTTCAGGTATGTTAATGCCTTTAAAAGAATTATCCGTTGGATTAGATATTTTATCTAAAAAAGAATAATAAATATAAAATTGTTAAAATGATAACAAAAGAGAGGAATCAAACAAATGGCTAAATTAACTAAAGAGGTTTTTATTGAATCTTTAAAAGGGATGTCTTTATTAGAAATTAAAGAATTAGTAGATGGATTAAAAGAAGAGTTCGGAATCGATCCTTCTGCTTCATTAGCTGTAGCTGGTAACGGTGCTGACTCAGCTGCTGCAGTTGAAGAACAAACAGAATTCCAAGTTATTTTGAAAAACTTTGGTTCTAGCAAATTAGCAGTTATTAAAGCTATCCGTGAAATTACAAGCTTAGGATTAGCAGATGCTAAAAACTTAACTGAAACACCTGACGCTGTTGTTAAAGAAAGTGTTAGCAAAGACGAAGCGGAAGAAATTAAAACTAAATTAGAAGCTTTAGGCGCTAAAGTAGAATTAAAATAATATTCGCTAAAAAATATTATTAGTAAAAAACCTGAGAAAAAAAATCTTAGGTTTTTTATTGTCTTTTGACTTATATTTTTTTTATCAGATAAAAGGGTTATTTTAAGGACTTGATTTTATCTATTTTCTTTCGAAAAATGAATAAATGATGTATTGGAGTAAAAAATGAGCAGATATCGCAACGTTAAATATGGTAATAAAGTAGAACGACGCAACTATTCGAAAATGAAATATGACTTTCCTTTACCCAATTTAATAGAAATTCAAAAGAATTCGTTTAAAAAATTCTTAGAATCAGGTATTAGATCGGCTTTAGAAGATATTTTTCCCATTGAAAGTTATAATGGTGATTTAAAATTACATTTTGAAGATTTTTTTTTAGAAAAGCCAAAATTCGACATTAAAGAATCTAAAAACAGAGATTTCACTTATTCGTCTGAATTGTTCGTTCACGTTAAATTAGAAAATGTTTTAACTAAAGAAGTGAAAAGATCACGTATCTTAATGACTGATTTACCTTTAATCACTCCTTCAGGAACTTTTGTTATCAATGGGACTGAAAGAGTTGTGGTAGCCCAAATCATTCGTTCTTCTGGGGCTTATTTTTCTAAAAAATTCGACAATAAAACGAATAAAATGCTTTTTTTAGGTCAAATTATCCCTACTAGGGGAGCTTGGATAGAATTCGAACAAAGCAATAAAGATTTTTTATATGCTAAATTAGATCGTTCTAAAAAAATACCTTTAACTAAATTCATTCATACTTTAGGATTTAATTCGAGAGAAGAAATTGAAAATGTTTTTGGAAAAAACGACTTATTAGATTTAAGTTTTCAAAAAGACGAAGAATCCAATTCTAGTGACGCTATTGTAGAACTTTATTCAAAATTACACCAAGGGGAAAAAGTACCTGCTAATGCAGCAAGAGAGTTCATTAGAACACGTTTATTCGATCGTAAAAAATACGATCTATCTTCTGTAGGTAGATATAAAATCAACAAAAAATTAGACGTTTTAAACAGAGTAGAAAACACTTTTTTAGCGAAAGATTTGAAAGATATAGATACTGATGAGATTTTATTTCCTAAAGGTACTCTTTTAACACGCGATATTATCGAACAATTAAGAGGTCAACGTCAACATTTACGTACGGAATTGGTTAATTCTGAATATCATTTAGAAAACGAAATGACTAACGAATTTACCATGACTTATCGCAAAAGCGAAACAGATGAGAACTTATACGTTAAAGATAATATTTCTAATTTCCAAACAGGTGAAATCTTAATTGAAGCTGATTCTATCTTAAATGATGAAGTTATCGCTATTATAGAAGAAAACAAAGAAACGATTGATGAAAAAATAGTTAAATTCTTTTTAGAAGGTCAAAACGTTGAAAAAAAAGAAAACGACGTTAAAAAAGTTTTTAACGAAGTTTTAGAAGTTTATTTTTTAGACGATAAAGAAAACAAAACTTTTGTGAAAATAATTGGTAATAACCAAGAAGAAAGATCAGAAAACATCGTTTTATCTGATATTATCGCTAGTATTAGTTATTACTTGAATTTGTATGTAAATATCGGACATGTGGATGATATCGATTATTTAGGCAACAGAAGATTAAGATTAATAGATGAATTGTTAAAAAATCAATTCCGTATTGGTTTGACTAGATCAGAAAAAAATATTAAAGACCGTATGTCAATTAGTAAATTCGAATCTATCACTCCTGGAGGATTGGTTAATTTTTCTTCTCTTTCTATCGTTTTAAAAACTTTCTTTGGTAGTTCACGTTTATCGCACTTCATGGATCAAATTAATCCTTTAGCTGAATTAACCCAAAAAAGAAGAATTTCTGCTTTAGGAACAGACGGGATAGACCGTGATCGCGCTGGGGTTGAAGTAAGGGACGTTCATAACTCGTATTACGGACGTTTATGTCCGATTGAAACCCCTGAGGGACCTTCTATCGGTTTAATCTCTTCCTTATCCACTTACGCTCAAGTAGATAAATACGGTTTCATTAAAACTCCTTTCTTTAGAGTTAAACATGAAAACGGTGTTTCTCACGTGACTCAAGAATACGATTATTTAACAGCTATTCAAGAGGAAGAACAAATCATCGCTTCCGCTTCTACACCTTTAGATGAAAATAACAACTTTAAAACTTTAAAAGTAATCGCGAGAAGAAACGGCGAAACAGGCTTATTTGACGCTGATAAAATCACTTATATGGATGTTTCTCCGAAACAAATCGTTTCTGTAGCAACTTCTTCTATTCCTTTTTTAGAACATGATGATGCTTCTAGAGCCTTGATGGGTGCCAACATGCAACGTCAAGCATTACCTTTATTAATTCCTAGATCTCCGACTGTTGCTACTGGTATCGAACACAGAATCGCCAAAGATTCAGGTTGCTTAATTGTGGCTGAAGAAAGCGGTCTTGTGAAATACGTTGATGCTAAAAAAATAGTGATTGAAGAAGATTCAGGACAAGAACGTTCTTATGAATTAACGACTTTTGTTAAATCCAACCAAGATACTTTAATTTTGCATAAACCTATCGTGACTAGAGGCGAATACATTAAAAAAGGCGATCTTATCGTAGATGGTCCTTCTACTTACCAAGGCGAATTGGCTTTAGGTAGAAATGTAACAGTAGCTTTCATGACCTGGCATGGTTATAATTATGAAGATGCGATTATTATGTCTGAAAATTTAGTGCAAAACGATATTTACACTTCTATTCATATTAACAAATACGAAATCCAAACTAGAGAATTGAAAAAAGGTTCGGGTAAAGAAGAAATTACGCGTGAAGTTCCTAATGTTAGCGCTGAAGCGGTTAAAAATTTAGACGAAAGAGGAATTATTATTCCTGGTTCTGAAGTTAAAGAGGGCGACATTTTAGTAGGTAAAATCATTCCTCAAGGAGTTTTTGAACCAACACCTTACGAAAAATTAATTCAAACGGTTATTGGGGAAAAAGCACGTGATTACAAAGATGCTTCTTTAAGATATCCTTGTGGTGATGGCGGTATTGTTCAAAGTGTACAATATTTCTCTATTAAAAACGGTGACCCTATTTCCAAACCAGGTGTGAACGAAATTGTCCGTATTTTTATCGCTAAAAAAAGAAAAATCAATGTTGGTGATAAAATGGCGGGATTGCACGGAAATAAAGGGGTAATTTCCTTGATTTTACCGAAAGAAGATCTTCCTTATATGGCTGACGGTACTCCGATTGATATCGTTTTAAACCCTTTAGGTGTGCCAAGTCGTATGAATATTGGGCAAATTTTAGAAATGCATTTAGGTATGGCAGCTAAAAAATTAAACATCAAAGTAGCAACACCTATTTTTGATGGCGTTAATAACCAAGATTTACAAAATATCATGGAAGAAGCTAATTTATCACCTGATGGCAAAATGACTTTATATGACGGAAGAACGGGAGAACCTTATGATAATCCTATTTCTGTAGGATCATTATATATGATTAAGTTATCTCATATGATCGATGATAAACTGCATGCTCGAAACGTAGGACCTTATACTTTGATAACTCAACAACCGATGGGTGGTAAAGCCCAAAACGGAGGACAAAGGTTTGGTGAGATGGAGGTTTGGAGTTTATATGCTTATGGTGCCGCTCACACTTTACAAGAGATTTTAACTGTGAAAAGTGATGATATTATCGGACGTAATAAAACCTATAATTCTATTACCAATGGATTACCGTTACCAAAACCTTCTATTCCTGAAAGTTTTAGAGTTTTTTCAAAAGAATTACAATCTTTAGGTTTACATGTGGAATTAATTAAATCTGACACTAAAGAGAATAAAGTTAATCATTCTTTAGTTAATAATAATAAGGAAAAAAATTATCAATGATAAATTTAAATGTTAAAATTGAAGAACTTTCTCTTTCGGAAAAAACTATTGAAGCGTTAAAATTAATCGGTGTTACTACGTTATCTGATTTTAACAATTACACTTTAAAAGACCTCCACACTTTATTACCACAAGAATTTTTATTTGAAACGATATTAATTTTAAAAGAGTACTATTTACCGGAATCTTTAGAAAATTTAAATTTAAATCCAGATATTATTGAAGTTTTACATAGCAATAAAATTACGGATTGTCGTTCTTTAATTCAAACTAATAAAACCATGTTATTACAGTTATTTCAAGACGAACCGGCTCATTTAGAAGAAATTGAGTTAGTGTTTAGTTTATATAATGATGATTTTAATGATGATGAAGACGATGATTTAGAAGATATTGATTTTAATGAAGACGCTTTAGAAGATGTAGAAGAATACGAACTAAATGCCAAAAACGAATTAGAGGAAAATTTAAATCCTTTTTTAAACGAAGAAACTACTTTAACAGATGTGGTTCCTTCTGGTTCTAAAAGTTCTTCTTCTCCAGTTACTTTTAGCGTTGAAGATCAAACAGACTTTAAATCGCAAAAAGAATACGGTAGTAGAGAATACGAATATTTTAAAATTCGTTTAGCTTCTCCGCATGAAATTAGACAATGGTCTTATGGAGAAATTGTTAATTACGAAACTATTAATTATCGTACGGCTAAACCGGAATTCGGTGGCTTATTTTGTCCGAAAATCTTTGGTCCTGTTAAAGATTTACAATGTGCTTGTGCTAAAAAACAAACCTTAAAAAAAGGGCAAACTTGTTCACGTTGTGGTATTGAAATTACCGAACAAAAAGTAAGACGCGAAAGAATGGGACATATCGAATTAGCTGCTCCTATCGTTCATACTTGGTACGTTAATAGTTTACCAAGTAGATTAGCGATCTTATTAGGCATTAAAGCGAAAGAATTATCCGAAATCGTTTATTACGTTTCTTATATCGTTCTTGACCCAGGGGAAACTAATTTAGAAAAAAGACAAATCATTACAGAATTACAATATAGCCAATATTTAGAAAAATTTGGTAATGGTTTTGTTGCTTTAACTGGGGCAGAAGCGATTAAAAAATTATTAGAAGAACTTAATTTAGAGGAAAGTGTAACAGAATTAAGAAAACTGCTGAAACAAGTCTCTAAACAAAAAAGAGATGTGATTATTAAAAGATTAGAAATTATCGAATCTTTCAGCAAATCTGATAATAAACCAGAATGGATGGTCATGGATGTTATTCCCGTTCTTCCTTCTGATTTAAGACCTATTGTTCCTTTAGATGGTGGACGTTTCGCAACGACCGATACTAATGATTTATACAGAAGAATTTTAAACCGTAATAATCGTTTAAAAAAACAAATTATTCAAAAAGCGCCAAGATTAATTATTAAAAACGAAAAAAGATTACTCCAAGAAGCGGTTGATGCTTTGTTTGATAACGTAAAAGTGAGCAAAAAAAATACTTCTAATGTGGAAAGAAACCGTCCTTTGAAATCTTTATCCGAAATGTTAAGAGGGAAACAAGGACGTTTCCGTCAAAATCTTTTAGGAAAAAGAGTGGATTATTCAGGTCGTTCGGTTATTATCGTTGGTCCTGATTTGAAAATCCACCAATGTGGTATTCCGAGACAAATGGCAGTCATTTTATTTAAACCTTTTATTTTAAACAAACTGCAAGAAGCTAAAGGAATTGATAAAAAAAGCGCTAATTTGTTGTATGAAAAAATGAATGAATATGTTTGGAGCGTTTTAGAGGAAGTTGTTAAAGAACATCCGGTTTTATTAAACAGAGCTCCGACTTTGCACCGTTTAGGAATACAAGCTTTTGAACCTAAATTAATTGATGGTAAAGCTATTAGATTACATCCTTTAGTAACACCAGCTTTTAATGCGGATTTCGATGGCGATCAAATGGCTGTTTATGTTCCTCTTTCTTTAGAAGCTCAAGCTGAAGCACGTTTATTAATGTTAGTGTCTAATAATATTTTAGATCCTAAAAACGGTAGCCCAGTTTTATCTCCTTCTCAAGATATGGTTTTAGGTAATTATTATTTAACTATTGAAGAGGTTAAAGATCGTACAGTGAAAGGGATTAATCCTGAAAAACTGAACGAAGAACATCAATTTAAACACCGTAATGAAGGAAAATTATTTTATGATTTAAAAGAAGCTGAATTAGCTTTCCATAATAAAGTAATTTCTTTACATACACGAATTTTAGTAAAAACGTCTAATATTGACTCTTATTTCTCCGAAGCGCAAAAAGACAAGTATTTAGTTACAACTTTAGGAAAAATGATTTTTAACGATATTTTACCTAGTGATTTCCCCTACGTTCAAGAACCTTCTTTATATAATTTAGAAGTAAGAACGCCGGATATTTATTTCATTCCTAGAGGAGTTAATCCTTCCGATTATTTAGTTAATATTAAACCACCTGAACCTTTCAAAAAAAGATTCCTTTCTATGGTAATTGACCAAGTATTTAAGAAAAGTAATATTACCGAAACTTCCAAAATGTTAGATGATATTAAAAACTTAGGTTTCAAATATTCTACCATGGGAGGAATTACGATTTCTCATTCAGATATTAACGTTTATTCTGAAAAAGAAGCTTTAATCGACCAAGTAGAAAATAAAATTTTAGAAATAGAAAAATTTTATGATAAAGGTTTCTTGACCGTTTCAGAAAAAAAAGGTTTAGTAATTCAAGAATGGAAACATGTTCGTGATGTGATCCAAGAAGGGTTAATGCAAGAATTCCACCAAGATAATCATTTATACATGATTAGTGATAGTGGAGCTCGTGGTAATGCTTCTAACTTCTCTCAGTTATCTGGGATGAGAGGATTGATGAATAGTCCGAAAGGAGAAGTATTAGAAATCCCTGTTAAAAGTTCTTTCAAAGAAGGGTTAACAGTGCATGAATTCTTTATTTCTACTCACGGAGCTCGTAAGGTTTCCACCGATACAGCTTTAAAAACAGCTGAATCCGGTTATTTAACTAGAAGATTAGTGGATGTAGCGCAAGATATCATTATTATCAAAGAAGATTGTGGTAGTGATAAAGGCGTTAGCGTAGAAGCCATTACTAGAGACGAAAAAGAAATTATTTCTTTACCAGAAAGAATTTTTGGTCGCTTTGCTTCCGAAGATATTATTCATCCGGAAACACAAGAAGTTATTTTAGCTAGAAACGAAGTTATTACTAGAGAAATTATTAAAGTGATTTTAGAAGCTAATATCACTAAAGTTAAAATTAGAAGTGTTCTAACTTGTAATTGTGAATACGGTATTTGTACTAAATGTTATGGCTTAAACTTAGCAACTAATAAAAACGTAGAAATAGGTGAAGCAGTTGGTGTAGTAGCGGCTCAATCTATTGGTGAACCAGGTACACAGCTAACGATGAGAACCTTCCATACTGGTGGAGTTCTTTCAGTAGCAGATATTACACAAGGTTTACCGAGAATTCAAGAATTATTTGAAGCGAGAAAACCAAAAGGTAAAGCTATTATTAGTGAATACGACGGTATGATTAGAGACGTGAAAAACATTACTTCTTATTCTTACGAAATTCTTCTTGTTCCTGATAATAATCCGAATGAAGAATATATTTACACTGTTGATGGCAATGTGGATGTTATAGTACAGAAAAATATGCACGTTGAAGCAGGGCAGAGATTAACTTCTGGTTCGGTTGATTTAAGGGAAATGTTAAGAGTAAGTAGTGTGGAAAAAACACAAAAATACATTTTAGAAGAAGTACAAAAAGTTTACCAATCACAAAGTGTTAATATTAGTGATAAACACATTGAAATTATCGTTCACCAAATGTTTAAACAAGTCTTAATTATCTCTGAAGGCGATACTCATTTCTTACCGGGATTAGAAGTTTCCATTAAAGAATTCAAACGAGTTAACGCTGAGATGATTAAACAAAACAAAACTTTAGCGGTAGGACGTCCGGTGTTATTAGGAATTACGAGAGCTTCGTTGAAAAGTGATTCTTTACTTTCAGCAGCTTCTTTCCAAGAAACAACCAAAATTTTAATTGATGCAGCTATTAGAGGTCAAAAAGATAATTTATACGGACTGAAAGAAAACGTTATCGTTGGTGGTTTGATTCCGGCGGGAACAGGTATTTTGGAAACATCTCATTTTGAGTATCCCATTCACCAAGAAGTTAGTCCAGAGCTTGAACCAGAAAATCTGGAAGAAAACCTGGAAACACAACCTCTTGAAGAGGAAAAACCATTACCAGAAGAAAGCATTTCATAAAAAAAGGTATCTTTTGCAAAAATAAAGTATAAAAATATTGACTTTTATCATAAAAAAAGATAAAATAAGTTGTCTTATCTTTATACTTTATAAAAAAAAATAAAAAAAAGGGGATTCATTTCGCGATGCCTACTATTTCACAATTAATTAAAAAAAGAAGAAGCGATAAAGTTTCTAAATCAAAATCGCCTGCTTTAGGGTTTAGTTATAACAATTTAAAGAAAAAAACTAAAAATTACAATTCACCTCAAAAATCAGGTGTTTGTATTAAAGTTTCTACAATGACACCAAAAAAACCTAACTCCGCTTTAAGAAAATTCGCTAGAGTACGTTTAAGTAACGGCTCTGAGGTAACAGCTTATATTCCTGGAGTAGGTCATTCTTTACAAGAACATAGTACTGTTTTAGTACGTGGCGGAAGAGTGAAAGATTTACCTGGTGTACGTTATCATGTTGTAAGAGGAGCTTTGGATGCTACTGGTGTAGCTAACAGAAAACAAAGTCGTTCTAAATACGGCTCTAAAAGAGTTGTAGCTAAAAAATAAGCATTATTTTGATTAAAAAAATGTTCAGATAAAAAAATAACGAAAGAAAAAAAGGTGCATATATGTCTCGTAAAAGAAGTGCTCAAAAAAGAGAAGTTTCACCAGATCCAATTTATAATTCTAAATTAGTAACTAAAATTATTAATACAATTATGAAAAGTGGTAAAAAAGGAACAGCTCAATCTATTTTATACGGTGCATTAGACCGTGTAAAAGAAATGACTCAAAGAGAGCCAATTGATGTTTTCAATGAAGCTTTAAATAATATTATGCCTATCTTAGAAGTACGTACACGTACAATAGGAAGTCAAAACTATCAAGTTCCTTCAGAGGTTCGTCCGGAAAGACGTCAATCTTTAGGTTTAAGATGGTTAATTCAATATACTCAAAAACGTAGTGAAAAAACTATGGAAGAGAAACTAGCTAAAGAAATAGTTGAAGCTGCTTCTGGAACTGGTTTATCAGTGAAAAAAAGAGAAGATACACATCGTATGGCTGAAGCTAATAAAGCTTTCGCTCATTATCGTTGGTAATCGGAAGAAGTAAGGAAATTATACTAATGGGACGTCAATTTAAACTGGAAAAAATTCGTAATATTGGCATTATGGCTCACATTGATGCCGGTAAAACAACAACAACTGAAAGAATATTATTTCATACAGGTAAAATTCATAAAATAGGCGAAACACATGATGGTGCTTCGCAAATGGACTGGATGGAACAAGAACAAGAAAGAGGAATTACTATTACCTCTGCCGCTACAACAACTTTTTGGAAAGATCATCAAATTCAAATTATTGATACTCCGGGACACGTTGATTTTACAGTCGAAGTTTCTCGTTCTTTAAGAGTTTTAGATGGTGCAGTAGTAGTAATTGATGCTCAAGCAGGAGTGGAACCGCAAACAGAAACAGTTTGGCGTCAAGCGACTGAATATAAAGTGCCAAGAATTATTTTCGTTAACAAAATGGATAAAGTGGGAGCTGATTATGCTTACGCTATTGACACTTTGAAAAAACGTTTAGGTGTGAAAGCTTGTGCTATTCAATGGCCTATCGGTAAAGAAAATAATTTCACTGGTTTGATCGATTTAATCGAAATGAAAGCTTTTGAATATGACGGTTCACCGTCAGAAAACGCTAAAGAAATAGAAATACCTGAAGATTTAAAAGAAACTGCTTTATTAAAAAGAAAAGAATTAATTGAAACTTTAGCAGATTTTGATGATGAATTAATGACTATGTTTTTTGACGAACAAGAAGTTCCGATGGACATGTTAAAAAGAATCATCAGAAAAGCGACTTTAGAAGTTAAATTTTTCCCTGTTTTATGTGGTTCTGCTTTTAAAAACAAAGGTATTTTAAAAACTTTAGATGCTGTTATTGATTATCTACCTTCTCCGTCTGATGTACCTTCTATTACTGGTACAGATGCTGATGGTAACGAAATAGTTCGTAAAACTTCCGATGACGAACCTTTCACAGCTTTAGCTTTTAAAATTATGACTGATCCTTTTGTAGGACGTTTAACTTTTTTAAGAGTTTATTCTGGGACTGTTAAAACAGGAACTTATATCAAGAATACTGTGAAAAACGTGAAAGAACGTGTAGGACGTTTGTTACAAATGCACGCTAATGACAGAGAAGAGATTAAAGAAGCTAATGCTGGTGATATTGTGGCTGTAGTAGGTTTAAAAAACACTATTACAGGGCACACTTTAACAGCTGAAAATGATTTTGTAGTCTTAGAATCAATGAATTTCCCTGAGCCAGTTATTGAGATCGCAGTTGAACCAAAAACTAAAAACGATCAAGATAAAATTGTTTTTGCTTTAGGAAAATTAGCCGAAGAAGATCCCACTTTTAAAGTTTATATTAACCACGAAACAGGTCAAACTATTATTGCTGGGATGGGTGAGCTTCATTTAGACATCATTATGGATCGTTTAAGAAGAGAATTCAAAATCCAAGCTAATGTAGCGCAACCTCAAGTTTCTTATCGTGAAACTTTAACTAAAGAAACACAAACAGAAGGTAAATTCATTCGTCAATCTGGTGGACGTGGACAATACGGACATGTTTGTATGACTTTTGAACCAAATCCTGGTAAAGGGTTTGAGTTTGTTAATAAAATTGTGGGTGGTTCTGTTCCCCGTGAATATATCCCCGCAGTTAAAAAAGGACTAGAAGAATCTTTAGCTGGTGGTATTTTAGCCGGTTATCCTTTCATTGATGTTAAAGCGACATTAACAGATGGTTCTTACCATGATGTCGATTCATCAGAGATGGCGTTTAAAATCGCTTCCTCTATCGCTTTAAAAGAAACCAAACAAAATGGCGGTCTTGTTATTTTAGAACCTATTATGAATGTGGAAATCGTAACACCGAACGAATATATTGGTAATGTAATTGGCGATTTAACTTCCAGAAGAGGTAGATTAGAAACACAAGAAAACCGTGGTAACACAATCGCAATTAAAGCTTTGGTTCCTTTATCAGAAATGTTTGGTTACGCAACTAATTTGCGTTCCAACACTCAAGGTAGAGCCAATTTCGTAATGCAATTTGCTAAATATGAAAAAACACCAAAAAGTATTACGGAAAATATTATTAAAGAACGTAGTTAATTTCTCAAAATATTTATTAAAAAAAATAAAAAAATTCAAAAGGGAGGCCTTAATAAAATGGCTACTAAAATTTTTAACAGAAATAAAACACACGTTAATGTAGGAACTGTTGGTCACGTTGATCATGGTAAAACTACTTTAACAGCTGCAATTACTTCTTATTTATCTACAAAAGGATTAGCAGATAAACAAAGTTACGATCAAATCGATAAAGCGCCTGAAGAAAAAGAACGTGGTATTACAATTAGTACTTCTCACGTAGAATACGAAACAGAAAAAAGACACTATGCTCACGTAGATTGTCCTGGACACGCCGATTATATTAAAAATATGATTACTGGTGCTGCTCAAATGGATGCTGGTATTTTAGTAATTTCTGCTGTTGACGGAATTATGCCTCAAACAGAAGAACATATCTTATTAGCTAAACAAGTAGGTGTTCCTAAATTATTAGTTTTCGTTAACAAATGTGATGTTGTTGCTGATGAAGAGCTTTTAGAATTAGTAGAAATCGAAATTAGAGAATTATTAAACAAACATGGCTTTTTAGGCGACGAAGTTCCTATCGTTAGAGGATCTGCTTTAAAAGCGGTTGAAGGCGACCCTAAATATTTAGAAAAAATCCAAGAATTACTTGACTTATTAGACACTTACGTAGAAGACCCAGTTCGTGAAATGAACAAACCTTTCTTAATGCCAATAGAAGATGTTTTCACTATCACAGGTAGAGGAACTGTTACTACTGGACGTGTTGAAAGAGGAATGGTTAAAGTTGGTGAAGAAGTAGAAATAGTTGGAATTAGAGAAACTAAAAAAGCTGTTGTTACTGGTTTAGAAATGTTTAGAAAATCTTTAGACACAGCGCAAGCTGGTGATAATGTAGGGGTTTTATTACGTGGTGTTTCTCGTGAAGACGTAGAACGTGGACAAGTTTTAGTTAAACCTGGCAGCGTTAAACCACATTCTAAATTCTTAGCGCAAATCTATGTTCTTACAGCTAAAGAAAATGGAAGAACTACTCCTTTCGGTACTAATTACCGTCCACAATTCTATTTAAGAACTACTGACGTTACTGGTGTTATTGAATTACAAGACGATGTTAAAATCGTAATGCCTGGTGATTTAGCGGAAGTTACAGTTACTTTAATTAATCCAATTGCTATGGAAGAAGGAACTAAATTTTCTGTTCGTGAAGGCGGACGCACTGTTGGAGCAGGTTCAGTTATTAAAATTCTTGAATAATTACCTCTCCTCCTTAAAAAAAAGACTTTGATAGTCTTTTTTTTATTTATACGGGGTTTTTGGTTAGTTGGTCTTTTTTGAGGTTTCAAGATGTGTGTTTACTTATTACCTAAAAAAGTTTATTTATGATATTTCAGCAGGAAATATGATAAAATAATAATAAATTGTATAATAACAAGTTTGCATTATGCTTTTTTATCAACTTTAAAAAAACTTATAAAATTAGCAACAAATAAGGAGATAAATATGTTTTTAAATGCTTCAGCCTTTTTTATTAAATTATTGGCTTATTCTCGGATCGAAAGAGAAGGGCGTACAGATAGTGCTTGGTTAGAAGAAGAAAAAAAAGAACATAAAAGCGTCTTATGGAAATTAACTTTCATTTTCGCTGGGATGATGATTGTGGGAATTTTAGCCGCTATCTTATTTAAGCATTATCCTCATCTTAACCCTAACCCTAAGCCTAATTTTAAACAAATGTTGTCAGCAGAATGGATTAATAAGTTGGAATTCCTGATTTATAAAGGCAAAGATGTCCTTTATTTAATCGCTTTTGTTTTGTTGATAATAGGTTTTTCCCTCCCTTTTGCATCTTTATATGTTATTTTGATTTTATCTTTGTTTTTTGGGGCGTTTTTTTTCGGTCCTCAATTTCTAGCTTTTTATGACGCCGTACAACAGGAAAAAACCTTGGATATCTTCGTTGTGAGAACTCTTTTTAGTCAAATAGCTTTAGGGATTGATTTTGTTCGTACTTTATCTATTTTTATCATTATGATCACCATTACTTTAGCGAAAGATTTCTATATGAGACCTAAAGTGAAAAATTTTATTTACAACTCTTTTTCTGTTTTAATTTTTGTAGGTTTTTTATCATTTGTCTTTGACATTGATTTAATTCCTGAAAATGGAACTCTTACCTTCGCGAACAATCTTTTTTTCTTAATTCTAGCTACTTTAGGGATTATTCAAGATTTAGATATGGTACATAAATTATCTCATAGAACCATTGCTGCTAAAAACCAATCTTTAATTATTTTAGGTTTTTTAGTTACTTTTGCGACAATATTTTCGTTTATTAATGTTTTTAACGTTATAATTATTCTGTTATAGAAAGAACTTTAATAGACTTGGTTCAACGTGTTTCTTAGTGGATTGGCAAAAACTTGGAATTATTAGACAGATAATACACTGTTAATGTAAAACATAATATTTAAGACCTTTTTAGAGAGGTCTTTTTTCTTTTGTCAAAGGAAAACCTATTAAATACCGCTTTATGTTTCAATATCTTTGTTTGATTCTTTTGAGAGTTATAAATACGTTGATAATAGGTTAAAAAACCTTCTTTTTTGTCTCTATGGAAAGACTTTTTAAGTATAGAGGGATAAAAGGCTATTATACAACAAAAGAGCCGAAAAAGAGGCTTATTCTTCTTTTATCGAAAAAGAAATGAAAAAAGTTAACTTTTTCCTTGATATTTTAAAATAAATATGATACAATATTAATAATCTTAGTATTGGAGTGAGGACATTTGTTGAACTATCGAAGTTTTTGAAATGTGTGAATTAAATCAAAAGTGCTTTTGTTTTGTTGTCTTTTATTTTCTATTATAAAAGAAACACAAAATAA
>NZ_JABUOH010000042.1 GCF_013391955.1 Candidatus Phytoplasma pruni | reverse complement strand
AAAGAAATAGACCCTAAAGAATATTTAGGGTCTATTTCTTTTTTTTATCTTCTGGAATTATACCATCTGAGTTATAATAAGTTGTTTCGATTGAGCTTCCTGTTTGAAAATCATATTTTTCCTCGCATAGACGCGTTCCGATGGAGTAATAAGTTGTTATTTTTTTTGTTTTCCCTGTTCCAGGGTCGTATTCAGTTACAGAGTGAAGGGAGGCGGTGATGAGGTCGTAGAGGGTTTCTTTTACTGTTTTATTCGAAGTAGAGTCTTTTTCTTCAACCAACAAATGCGATCCGTTATCATAATATTTAACAGTTGTTATTGAATCAGGCGCAATCGGAGGAGGAGTGGTGTTGTATAATTGATAAATTTTGGTATTGCATTCTACACCGTTTATTTGCCAACTGTCCCAAAAAAGTCCTTCTTTATAAGTGTAGTCATTTTTTGCCCCTGTTGGTTCGTAAAGGACTTTTTGAGACCTACCTAATATTTTTCTAATCTCTTCGGCTGTGTATTCTACTTTTCTAATAGGAGAATTTGTTAGCCATTTTTTCAATGCTGTATGGTATTCTGTAGCGTCGCTAGGTTGTTTTAATTCGGTTTCTTTTTGAGTATCGGGATCAAGCTCGTTTATCTTTGTTTTAGGTTTTAAAATAAGATAACCAATAATAGAAGACAATAAGAGAACGTGAATGGATAAAATGATAAATGGTTTAGAGTTTATTATTTGTTTTAATTTCATACAAAGATCTTTCTTTAGTTGAATATGTTTTTATTATACGTTTTTTTACAATAATTTGAGAATTTTTATTGAAAAAAAATATTATCGATTGGATTTTTTTCATTTTGATTATCAGTAGACAATACGTTAACTCTTCACTCTCATTGTTTTTAAAAGTTTTTTGTTATGGATTTGGTTTGTTATTTTTTGTTATTTAACAACCGATTTATATCTTAATTTAACGATTATGGAAAACCTTGTCTTTTATAAAACATTTAAGTTTCTTTGGATTATTATATATATATTTTTGTTGTTTTTTTAAACCTATTTTTAGTTATATAAACAAAGACTATCTTTCATTAATATTCTACAAATCACCTTTAGATGGTACTTTTTTATTTAAGATTTTGTTTTTAAGATAAATAGATAATAAAGACATAATAACGATAAAAAGAGTTATTCCTGTTATATATAAAGCGAATTTCAACATATTAGTGTTGATTAAATTTAAAAAACCATAAGGATATTTTTTAACATGTTTACCGACAATAAGAGCTATTAAAAAATAATGGAAGGGATAAAACAAACCTAGATAAAACTGTTTTAATTTTAAAGCCGTTTTATCCAGGAAAAAATAATAGATGATAAAAACGATAGGCAATATTTTGTGTTCTAAAAAAGAGACCCAATATTGAAACGGAGTCATTTTTTTATATTCTTCGGGATTTGCAACTTTTAAATACATCACAAACATCATAAAAGAATTGATTAAACAAATAAAATGCCAAATAGTTAGTATTTTGGTTATTTTTGAAGAACTATTGGTTTTCATAGAATTGATGAAATTTAATAATAAAGAAATGAAAACGATTAAAACAGTTTGCCGTGTGAATAAATATAAAGATAAATAAGGCTGACCTTTGTCATATCCTTTCCATATTCCTAATAATACAGTGATCAAACTCAATAGTAAAATACTAAAATTTAATATGTTTTTGCGTTTTATTTTCATTTGTTTCCTCTTTTCAGGTATTTTTAATATTAAAAGTTTCTGTATTTATTATATATTTTTTTGTAATAGTTTTGGAGAATAAAAAAACCCTAGTGTGTTAGGGTTTTAGGGTTTTTTGTTGTTTTTGGTAGATTGATATTCTTGGAGGGCGAGTTGACGCGCTTGTTCGACGGTTTTTCTTTCTTCGGGGGTTAAATCCGAGGGTTTAAGGTTACGGATGCGATTGCCAGATTGGGAGTCATATTCGTAAATGTCGTCAAGGGATCCGTCGGTTTCATACCAGGTAGTTTTGTTGTTTTTACCGGTGATGGAATCATATTCGGAGATGCATTCGAGGGAACCATCGACGCGGTAGGAGGTTTTTTTGGTGCATTTTTCGGTTTGGGGATCTAATTCGGTGATATAGTCGAGGGAGCCGTCAAGGTTGTAATTGATTTCTTTGTTTTTTTTACCTGATTGAGGGTCGTATTCGTAAATGTACCAGAGGGTTCCGTCGGAGTTGTATTGGATGTTTTTGGTTTCTTTTTCGGTTTGGGAGTCATATTCGTAAATATAGTTGAGTGAACCGTCGGAGTTGTATTGGATGTTTTTGGTTTTTTTGCCGGATTGGGAGTCATATTCGTAAATGTTGTCGATGTAACCGTTGGATCTGTAGGTAGTTTTTTGAATTATTTGTTGATTTTGGATATCCCATTTTATAATTGTTTTATTGCCTAATATGTTTTTAGTTTCTCTAATTTCAATGTTAGGGTTTTCTGGGTCAATAATAGGTTTTGATTCTGGCTGCGGATGTGGCTGTGTATTTGACAATTCATCATTTTGATCATCTGTGGAATCTGCCGGGGCGTGGGGCGTGGCGGTTAGTGTTGATTTTGGTATTGTTGCACCTTCGCTTCCTTTTTGTTCATTTGTTGTTGACTGTTGGATCGGTTGCGCATCTTCGTCAGAATTATATTCTTTTTCTATCATTTGGGGTTGTTCTGTTTTTTTCTGCGGGATTTCACCTTTATTTGACGTTTTTTCGGTTTTTTTTGATTGTTCTTTTTCGCCTTCGTCGGTTTCATCCTGTCCGTCGTTTTCTTCGTCAGAAACGCCTTCTTGTTCTACTGGTTGTAGGTTTTTTATTTGTGGTCCTTTAGAATTTGGTGTTTCTTTTTTAGGAGTTCGTTCTGTTACAGGCTTAGAGTTATTAGGGTTGACTTTGACCGTTTTTTTAGCAATTTGATACTCTTGGAGGGCTTTTTGTGTTTTTTGTATAATGGTTTGTATTTCTGCAAGAGTTAAATCTGAGGGATCACGTTTACTGATAAAATCGCCGGTTTGGGAGTCGTATTCTTTGATGTTGTCGAGTAAGTTGTTGGACTGAAAGAAAGTGGTTTTGGTTTTTTTGTCAGTTTGGGAGTTGTAGTTGATGATTAATTTAATGGTGCCGTCGGACTTGTAGTAGATGTTTTCGATTTGGTTGCCATTTTGGGGATCATATGCGGTGATGGATTCGATGGATCCGTCGGTGTTGTAAACTGTGGTTTTAGTGTTTTTGTCGTTTGTTTTATTATATTCTGTGTAGGATTTGGTTGCGCCCTCAGAGTCGTAGACGGTGTATTTGATGCGGTTGCCGGTTTGTGAGTCTGATTCGGTGATGTTGAAAATGGTGCCGTCAGTGTTGTATTGGGTGTATTTGATGTTGTGGCCGGTTTGAGGATCAAATTCGGCGATGCAATAAATGTAACCGTTAGGGCGGTAATCTGTGTGTTTGGTTTTTTTGCCTGTTTGAGGGTCGTATTCGTAAATACAGTCGATGGAACCGTTGGATCTGTAGGTAGTTTTTTGAATTATTTGTTGATTTTTTATATCCCATTTTATAATTATTTTATGACCGAATATATTTTTAGTTTCTCTGATTTCAATGTTAGGGTTTTCTGGGTCAATAATAGTTTTTTGTTCTGTTTGTATATGGAGTTGTTCATTTGACAATTCATCCGTTGAATCAACTTGGAAATCTGCCGGGTTATGTAATGGCTTTTCATTCTGCTTTTTAGGACCTTTTGGTTTGTTTTCTGTTTCAGGGGAGTCGTTATCATTCATGGTTTTAACAATAAAATATCCCGAAATTGCAACAATAATAACGGCTATAATAACGGTAAGAATAATAAAGATTTTTTTATTTGGATTTGATGGTTTTTGTAACATTCGAAAATTATCTCCTTTAAATTTTTATTTTTGAATATGGTTTAATTATACGTTTTTTTTTTTTTTGCAAGTTTTTGAGATATTTTTGTTGTAAAAAAAGAAAAAGACTCTAAAAAATTAGAGTCTTTGAAATAATGGTTAGATTTGGTATTTGATAGAACCATCCGAGTTGTATTCGGCGTACTTAACTTCATTGCCTGTTTGGGGACCTTTTTCAAAAATGTATTCAACGTAACCATCAGGATGATAGGAGGTGTATTTAATTTGTTTGTCTGTTTCGGGATCGTATTCAGCGATGTAGGAAGCGACGCCATCAGGGTTATATTTGATGGTTTTGGTTTTTTTATTGTTCTCATTTAACGTTGTTACGGAAGAAAGTTTGTCGGCAAATATGATGGCATGTTCGTTATTTTTGAAAGTTCGGCTGTATTTCATAGAACCGTTGAGGTGATAGGAGGTGTGTTTGGTTGGTTGTAAATCGGCGGCGTATTCAGTGATGAATTTAATAGAACCATTATCATAATACCCCTCTTCTTTGGTAATTTTTTCAGTATAGGGATTACATTCGGTGATGCAGGAAATTAAGCCATTATTTTTGTAGACGGTTTCTTTGGCAAGTTTACCCGTTTGGGAGTCGCTTTCGATGATTCGTTTGATGGAATTGTCGTTGAAATAGTCTGTTATTTTGACAACGCTGCCTTCTTGCTGACCGTAGTCGGTGATGGAATAGGAACCGTCGGTGTTTTCTGTTTTTTGATTATGTTTTTTTAAAAAATCATTCCAGGATTCATTGTTGTAATTTCCCGAGTTAGGATTTTTGTTTTGAAATTCAAATCGTTGTTGAAGTCTTGATTTTGCTCCGTTCTCCCTTGTGATTCTTTGTTTTTGTTTAAATATTGCACTCTTTTGGTCCATTTTGTCCATTTCTTTTTGTTTATTTTCTTCAATATAATCTAAATTAGCTTGGACCATAGCATCTTGAATTTCTTTAATTTTTGCTCTGTCTTTAAATTTTTGGTCCCATTTTTGAGTTTCTTGTTCTCTTTCTTCTGAAGTGGCAGCTTTGTAATCTTTTAAACATTGATCATTTTTTTGTTTTATATCTTCCAATTCGTTATCATTTTTGTGGTTTTTTTCTAGGTTTTCCAAAAAGGCATCATGCTGGTCTTTTAAATATTGATCATAGTTGTCTGCATTCGGCTTTTTTGGATTTTTAGGTTTGGGAGTTCTTTCGGTTGGAGAATTAGGCTCGTTAGATTTCGTATTTGTAACAATAAAATATCCCGCAATTGCAACAATAATAGCAGTTATAACAACAGCGACAATAATAAAGATTTTTTTATTTGGATTTGATGGTTTTGGTAACATTTGAAAAATATCTCCTTTAAATTTTTATTTTTAAATATGGTTTAATTATACGTTTTTTTTTTTTTTTGCAAGTGAAATGGAAAAGACTCTCTAATGGAGAGAGTCTTTTAAATGTTA
>NZ_JABUOH010000041.1 GCF_013391955.1 Candidatus Phytoplasma pruni | reverse complement strand
GTAGTCTTTGATGTGGTTGAGGGTGTTGTCGGACCAATAGTAAGTGGGTATCGTGAAATTGTCGGATTGGGGGTGATGGTAGGCGATGTAGTAGAGGGTGCCGTTTTTATATTCGGTGTATTTGGTGCGTTTTTTTGTGATGGGGTTGAATTCTTTGATGTAGTAGGGGGAGCCGTCGGAGCGATACCATGTTTCTTTGATTTTCCTTTTGTTGGCGTTGTATTCGGTGATGGTTTTGAAGCCTAATGAGTCGATGTGGGTGGTTGTTTTGTTGTTGGGGGTTGTTCTTTCTGCCGGAGCGTGGTGTTTGTGATTGTTTGTCATTTGTTTTTTTTCTCCTTTGATTTTTGTTTTTATTTGTTTGACATTGTGTCAATGCCTGAGCGTGGTGTTTTTATTTTTGTTTCCTTGGGGGATTTTTTCTTTTTTGGGGGAGTGGAGGATTGTTTTTTGGGATAGTAGATTTGCTTGGTGTACCATTTGATGTCCCCGTTTTTCATGATGATTTTGATTTTCCCGGAGGGGTAGTAATGATAGATATTGCCGTTTTTCATGGTTTTTTTAATCATGGGGTTGCTCCTTTATTTGGTTGATTTTTTGTATGATTAAGCGGGTATTTTCTTCGATGGTTGTGGTACCTGATAAAAATAAATGATGGTGGGGTTGATATTTTTCTAAATATTGATAATACCCTTGACGAACTTGGTGAAAATAGGAGAGTGGTTTTTCTTCGATGACGTCCGTTTTATGATGGGGTTGGATTTGTTTGCGTTTGAGACCGATTTCTGGTTCGATGTCGATATAGACAGTTAAATCAGGTTGGTAAAAATCTTGGTGGATTAAATTAAATTTTTGATGGGTCGGGTCTGTTGAGTGCGGGTAGACTTGGTAGGCGAAGTTAGACCCGACCCAACGATCCATTAAGATGATGGTTGGTTGATGGAGGTGAGGTTTGATTAATTCCTCTTGGGTTTGTAGCATGTTGGCGAAACTTAATAAATATCTAGTTGGACTAGTTAAGAGAGGATTATGCAAGAATATTTGGCGCATTTCTTTACCCAACGAAGAACTGCCTAATCCTTGTCCTAGGATCACCTGGGCCCCTTGTTGGGTTAGTTCGTGTTGGAGAGAGCGGATTAAACTTGTTTTTCCGCAGCCGTCGATTCCTTCTAAAACGATTAATTTCATATTTTTTGTTTTCCTTTTTTGATTTATTTTTTTGTTTTTTTGTTTTTGATTTAGGGTTTTGATTGATGTTAGGTGTGGTGGATTTTGCCTGAACGTGTGTTTTGTATTTGTGTGTTTGTTTTGATGTGGGTGGTTGATTTTTCTGCCTGAACGTGGTGTGTGTTGGATGGTTGTGTGAATGTGGTGTTTTGATTGTTTTTTGGGTGTTGATTTTATTTGCCGGAACGTTGTGATTGTGTTGTTTGATTGTGGTGTTTTGATTGTTTTTTGGGTGTTGATTTTATTTGCCGGAGCGTGTGGATGTGGTGTTTTATTGGATGAATTGGTTGTCTTGGAGAAATTTGACGACGGTGTGCTGGAATAACTTTTTGGCTTCGTTTATTCCGCGGTCGTAGTACACGACCCCGAAAAGCGCCTCAAAGTTATCGGCGTAATTTTTGTGATAGGTTGCGCTTTGAGGGATTAGGTTGAGATGTTTCATGACGTTGATCCACAATTTGTTAGAAATTAATTCTCCTAAATTGCAGGGGTTTAATTGAGGTGAATTATAAATTAATTCAATAATAAATAATCTTAGTACAGCGTCGCCCATGAGATCGTTTTTACGAAGGGGGTTGACGAATAACTCGTGCCAAGATGTTTCTTTTTGGAATGTTATATTGAGGCGGGTCAATAATTCTTTGGTGATGGTTTCTGTTTGTTGCTGGACATTTGGGAAGGTGGTTATTTGGGGGGTTGTTTTTATGGGTGAGAATTTTCGTTTGGGGCGGGTTTTTTTCTTTGCCGGAGCGTGGTGATTTTGTTTTGGGGCATCAAAAATCTTGGTCATTTTTTGTGTTTCGGGATCTCTTCGAAAGATTGCTTTGATAGAACCGTCCGTTAAATAGTGGGTTTGGAGGTTCAGGACATTGCCTGGTTGGCGGTATTCGTTGATGTGGGCGATTGTCCCGGCGTCGTTATAGGTGGTTTTGGTGAGGAGGTGGTGTTGACGACGGGAAAAGTCGGCGATGAACCAAATGCTTTTTTCGTTATAATAGGCGGTTAATTGATAGTTTTTGGTTTTATCGTTTAATTCCCAGGTATAGGTTCTATTTTTGGCGTTGATTTTTGCCATTAACTGTTTGGCTGTTTCGGTTTGTAGTAGTTTGTGTTGTTTGATGTCTTTTTCGTCCGGGGGGTTGTTTGTTTGTTTTGAGGCATCAAAAATCTTGGTCATTTTTTGTGTTTTGGGATCTCTTTGATAGATTACTTTGACAGAACCGTCCATTAAATAGTGGGTTTGTCGGTTCAGGATATTCCCTGGTTGGTGGTATTCGTCGATGTGGGCGATTGTCCCGGCGTCGTTATAGGTGGTTTTGGTGAGGAGGTGGCGTTGACGACGGGAAAAGTCGGCGATGAACCAAATGCTTTTTTCGTTATAATAGGCGGTTAATTGATAGTTTTTGGTTTTATCGTTTAATTCCCAGGTATAGGTTCTATTTTTGGTGTTGATTTTTTTCATTAACTGTTTGGCTGTTTCGGTTTGTAGTAGTTTGTGTTTCTTGATGTCTTTTTTGTCCGGAGCGTGTGGTTGTGGTGGTTGTTCTACTTTTGGTGTTGTATTTGTCGGTGGTTGGGGGTTGGATGTTGGAGGAGTGGTGTTTTGGTAGATGTTTGTAAATTGATTTGTTTGGGGGTTGGGAGTGAAAATGTGGGAGATGGAACCGTCTTTTTTATAGAGAGTTATTTTTATTTTCTTGCCTGTTTCAGGGTTGTATTCGGAAAATTGTTTTAATTGACCTTTGGAGTTGTAGTGTTTTCTTTCAGTTAGTTGTTCTTTATCGTTGAAAAATTCAATGTAATTGATGTTTTCGTTTTTATGAAAATACAAAATTTGTGTTTGTTTGAAAGAGGCGTTGTATTCGGTGATGATTTTTTGTCCTTGTTCGTTGATGATGGTTTTTTGAAATGTTTGGTTGGGGTTGAGTTGTTTTGACAACATGTTGTTCTCCTTTCTGAGAGGGTTGTTTTATTGTTGGATGTTGTGTTGATTTGCCGGAGCGTGTTGATTTGGGTTATTTGTTGGATGGGAGGGATTGATATTTTTGGCGGGTGTCTTTGTATGTTTGTTCGGTGGTTTTGATTTCTTCGGAGGTTAAATCTGAGGGAAAGTGAGTACGGAGGTAGTTGGTAGTTGAGGGATTGTAGTCTTCGATAGAGTCAAGAGAACCGTCGGGGTTGTAGTAGGCAACGGAGTTTGTTTCGTCGGGGTTGAAGATGGTGATGGTTTTGATGGTTTTATCGGGATTGAATTTAATTTCTTTAATGGAATTGTTGGTGATAGGATCGCGTTCTTCGATTTCTTTGAGGGAGCCGTCGGGATAGTAGGTGGTGGGATTTCCTTGAATGTCATATTTAATTATTTCTTCAATTCTCCCCTCGTCGTAAAAAATGGTTTTGGTGCGGTTGCCGGTTTGGGGATTGTTGTGGGCGATCAACCAAAGGGAGCCGTCAGACCAGTATTCGGTGGATTTGATTATTTGTCCTGTTTGGGGATCGTGGTCGTTGATGGAACGGAGGGTGCCGTTGGGATTGTAGCGGGTGGTGGTGATTTTTTGGTTGGTGGCGTTGTATTCGGTGATGATTTTGTGATTGTGTTCGTCGATGTGGGTGGTTGTTTTGTTTGCCTGGGCGTGGTTGTTGTGATTGTTTGTCATTTTTTGTTTTCTCCTTTGATTTTGGGATTGATTTTATTTGTTGTGTTTTTTGCCTGAACGTTGTTGTTTTGATTGTTTGTCATTTGTTGTTTTTTTCCTTTGAATTTTGTTTTATTTTTGGGTGTTGTGTTGATTGCCGGAGCGTGGTGTGTGGTGTATTTATTGATGGAGGTGGTTGTGGTTATTTTGTCTGAACGTTGTATTTGTGTTTTGTTGGATTGTGGGGTTGATTAGTTGGAGGGGGTTGATATTTCACGGAGTTTTTTTAAGATGAGAAACATGGCGTAAGAGTCTTGTTGACAGTAAGTTAAGAGGTCTTGTTTGGTTTGTTCTAGTTTTTGGGGACTCATGAGATGGAAAGAAGCGTAGGCGGCGAGGGCCTCGACGCCGTTTTTGATGGCTAAATTGTCGTAATTTAAATCTGAAAAGATGGGGAGGACTTTTTTGATGGAGTAGGAACCATTTAGGTCGTCATGATAAAAATTGATGATATCGTAGTTTGGGACCCCTAATTCCTCATATAGAGCGGTGTTTCCTTTGACAAGATCCATTAAATCGATGATTCTACTGATGATGTTGTTTAAACGCGGGCTGTATTCAGGGAATAATGCGGCTAGTTCTTCTAAACGCCCTTTTTCGAAAGGTTGAAAATATACGACAACGCTGCCTCCGTCATCGGGGATGCTTTCGAGTAATTTTTCTGTTAACGAGCGACGATAATCGTTCTGATTATCGGGAGCGAGGTAGGAGATGTTGTCGGCTTGGGAGTCGCATTTGCCAGGTTCGCGTTCGATGTGGATGGAAAATTGGAAAACGGATTGGGTGTAGGCTTTTTCGCCTTTGAATCTAGGGAAAGGGCAGGGGAAGGTTTCGAAGTCTAGATGGTAAATCGGGTATTTTAGGAGGCCTATGCTGGAGCGTATCTTTTTGTAATCGTAGTACGGTTGTTTGGTGGCGATGACCTTTCTTTGAATGTCGTGATCGGGGTGGATTAATAATTCGGAAGGAACATCTAAGGCGTGATAGATGTTTTTTTGATGGAGGTCTTCTACTGAATCACGGCTTTTGTGGGGAGTTTGGGGATTGACGAAACCATGTTGAGAACGGAGATAGGTGAAAAGATTGTTTTTTAACGGGATTTTGGTGTAGGTTTTTAAAGTTTGCATTAAGGCGGGTTTTTCTAATTGAGGGTTAGTGAGATGTTTGGCGACCAATTGGATGTCGGCTTCGATAATAGGTTGCATGAGTTTCATTAAGTCGGTTAAATCAACAATACTGAATAAAGCGGGATTGTCGTATTTTTCTTGTCCTTCGTGTACGTATTCACCGTTGAAGAGGACTAAACGGAATTGGAGGTTTTTCTGGGGGTTGTTTTGATGGAGGATCCATGATTGATAGGCTACATCGTAAATATTCTTGCCTAAATCATGAGTGGGGGATAATTTGTTGATAAAGTTCAACACCTTGTTAATTTGATGCATTTCGGTGGTTAGTTTGTCAATTTTGGCGGTTGTTATTTGGTGATATTTTTCATATTCTGGTTCGCGGGATAATTTGCGTTGTTCTTCAATTAAGTAATCTTTTTGGAGTTTGGCATTGTGGTAATGTTGTTTTAATTTAGAGACGGACTTTTCGTTTTCATGGTCGGGATTTAAAATATTGCTTAAATATTTTAAAAAAGCGGGTTTCATTTTTAAGACTTGGGGTTGGTTGATGTTTTCGGATGGTTTGATTTCGAAAATCTTTTCTGTTTTGAGGAAATACTTTTTCTCTAAATCAGGATAGGGATTGTAGGTCATATTGAGGAACTTTTTGGAAGTGGCAGCCTTGGCTTCGAAAAGATAGATGGAGTCTTTATTTTCGTAATAAACATCCACAAACGAACTGAATTCATAACCGTATTTGGTATGGGAGATCTTTTTTTGTTGGAAAGTATCTGGGTTATAAATTATTTTTCCTTTGACGATGGATGATAAGTATTGTCCGAACTCAATTTCTAGTTGTTTGTAGTATGGCATTTTGACTCTTAAATCCATTAACTGCTCCCTGATGACGGGGTTGGCGTCATCGGGGAGGATTTGTTGGATGAAGGTTTGGTATAAAGGGGATTGTTTTTCTTCGGGGGATAAGAGATTGTTTAATTGTTTGAGAAAGGAGAAAGTTTGGTTTCTGCGTTCTTCTCTGATGGTTTTTAGATCCATATATTTTAATAATTTAGTATATTTAGAAAAAGCTGATTTAAAAATTCTTTTTGATTGCATGAAATGGGTTTCCTTTTTTATTTGATTTTGATTTTGGGTGTTGATGTTTTCTTGCCTGAGCGTTGTATTTGTGTTTTGTTTTGATGGGGGTTTTTATTTGTTGGAGATTGTTTTAACGAAAGTGATTTTCGTAAAATTGAGGGTTTTGACGGAAATGGTGGTAGATATAAAAACACATGAGGATAAAAAAAATACCCCACAGGGTGATGAAAAATATTTTCAGAAAAGAGGGGTCGTTTTGTTTCATAATGGGGGTCCTTTTTTTTAGATTTGTTTTAATTGATGATATTAGGGGGTTATTTGAAAGATTTCGGATTTTTGTTTTAAATTGGCGGATAGTTTTTTTATTGTTTGGGCGATTTGTTCTTGGGAAAGATTGTTAAATTGGATGTTGAAGGTGATTTCATCGTCGGGATAATATCCCTCCTCAGGGTCTTGGATGCTTATTTGTTGGATATCTTCTGGATGAGGAAAATGGGAGGTTAATGTGCTAATTAAATATGCAGGTTCAAAAGGTAGTATTTCTCCTTGGTTGATTTCCATCATGACATAGCCGGCATCTGGGTTGATAAGTAATTTTAATTTATAATTCATGTTTTTCTCCTTTTTTTGTTTTTGTTTTAATTTTGGGGGTGGATTGATGTAGGGGGTTGTTTTGTTTGCCTGAGCGTGTGTTTTTGTGTGGTTGTTGGATGGTGGGGTGGATTATTTGGGGTTGGTTTTTTGTTGGAGTTGGCGCATTTTGCGTTTCATTTTTTTGGGGGAAGTGGTAGGATTGTTTTTTTTAGGTGTTGTAAAAAAGAGCCGGTGGGACGCTTTGTCAACATGGTATTGTCCTTGTTTTTTCTTTCGTTTTTCTTTTTGACGATCTTTTTTGTCGTATTTTTGTTCTAAATGGGTGTATTGGTCGTAATTCATTATTTTTGTTCTCCTTGGGGCGGGTTGGTTTGATCGGTGGATTGTGGGGATTCAGGTGGGGTGGTTGGAAGAGTGATTATTTTTTTAACATTGTGATATATTTCATACATTTTGATAATGTGATTTAAAGTTTCATTCATGTTGGTGGGGTTGGAGACGTAGTTTGGAGAGGGATTTGTAGAACGTTCTTTGATGATTAAAGGGCGTTGGGATAATGCTTTCGTTAATTTATCGATTTGGGTGTTTTTTTCTTGGAGGGATTGTTCTAACATTTGTATTGTGTGGATGTCGTTAGAATTTCTTTTAGGGGTGAAGATAATAAATGTGAAAAGATAGATTAAAGATGTAATAAATAAGAGGTAAGATAATGCTATTTTCCAATGTTTTTTGCAAATTGTCGTGCATTGTTTTAATAGGGAATTTTTTGGTTGTTTGGTTGGTGATTGGTATAGATCAGTTTGAGGTGTTTCATTCATTTTTTTTGTTCTCCTTGGGGGTTATTTTTGATTATTATTTTTTGTGTTCTTGCCTGAGCGTGGTGATTGTGTGGTGTATTTATTGCTGTGGGTTGAGGGAAATTGTGGTCGTTGTTTTGGAGGGTGGTGGAGTTGTTTAATTTGGCTAGTTTTTCGAGCCATAAGAGGGCTTGGTGGTTGAGGTCGGATAAAGAGTTGATTTGGTTGTTTTCGGCTTGATGCTGGGGTAAATAGTAGTCCCATTTGTAGCCTGCTCCCGTAGCTAGTTTCCTGCCGGCTCCTCTTTGATGCAATTTAGAGAAATCTATTTCATCGTAAAGAACGGCTTTGATAAAGATTTGGTTAGGGGCGATGTCTAAAAAAATTAATAGATCGTAGTTGTGCGTTTTGTGGATGCCTTCGTGTTGAAATTTGTTTTGCGAATCTAGGGTGGCGGTTTTGACCTCTACCCGATAATTGTTGACTTTAATGTCCCAATCTTTGTTTTTATTGTTGTCGTTGACGGTTTTTAAACCTATTTTTTTTAAGCCGTCGACTAAAAATTGTTGACCGAAACTTCCTCTCGCATCAATAGAGAGGTTTTTTATTTTGTAATAGAGGTCATTTTCTTGAAATTGGTTTTTATTTTTAATGTTGTTAATTATTTTTTGGTAAGTTTCGTTGAAAAAATTGCTGATATTGTTGTTTGTTGGCATGTTTTTTTGCCTCCTTTGGGGTTGATTTTTTGGTGTGGGTTGTGGAATTGCCGGAGCGTGTGGTTATTAATTATTAATATCGTCAGGATCGTAGGTTGCTTCAAATTCTCGATCACTGATAATTTCTTCTTCTTCATGATAATGAATAAAATCAAGGGTGCCGTTGGGATTGTAGTAGGTAGTTTGAAAAGGATTGTATTCGCCGAGATGATATTCAGTTATGGACCGAATAGAATTATTAGGATAATAAGATGTTTGTTTGAGGGTGGGTTCATTTTCTGTTTCTGGGTTGTAGGTACGGACGATATAAAAAGGTTCATTAGGATCAAAGTAGATTTTTTCGGTAATTTCATTTAAATTATTATATTCGGTGATGATTTTCCAACCCATTCCGGTGATGCGGGTAATTGGAGGATAGATATTTTTCTTTGTTTTTGTTTTTCCCTTTTTTATTTGTTTTTTGGGTTGGTTTTTTTGGTGTTTTGTTGAGACCCTTTTTTTGTTTTTGTTTTCGAAGGTGCAATCATATAATTGGAGAGCGAGTTGACGTTCTTGTTCGGTGGTTTCGATTTCTTCGGGGGTTAATTGTGAGGAATATTGAGTGCGGGTGGGTTTGCCTAGGGAGTTATAGTGGGTAATATAACCAATGGAGCCGGAAGGATGGTAGTAGGCAACGGAGTTTGTTTCGTCGGGGAAGTAGGTGGTGATGGAATAGACTGAACTGGTGAGGTAGTAGGCGGTTTTTTTGGTTTTTTGGTTTTCATTGTTGAATTCGGTGATGGTTTTGTAGCCGTTTTTGTCGATGTGGGTGGTTGTTTTGTTTTTGAGAGTTGTTCTTTCTGCCTGAGCGTGTGTTTTATTGTTGGTTGTCATTTTTTTGTTTTCTCCTTTGATTTTTGTTTTTATTTTATTTGTTGTGTTGATTGCCTGAGCGTGGTGTGTGGTGGTTGTTGTGTTAAATTTGGGTTGTTGCGGGGATTAGGGGGAGTCGTGGTAGCCGGCTTGAATGATGACCTCGTTGATGAGACTCATTCTTAGATTGAGGGCTCCGTTGGTAGAAATAAACGCTATTTTCTCCCAGTTGGCGGTTTGGAGAATCTTTTTGATGGTGGTTTTGTTTTGGAGGATTTTAATACCGTAGCCGCGTTTATTGGGTAATTCTTGGAAAGAATCGTATGTTTTCATTCCTCGGAAACAGGTGTTAGGGAGGTAAATATCACATTTATCGATCATCTTTTTGTTTCTGGTGGTGCCGGGAGTTTTCCCGGCGGATAAGGAATATATTTTGATGAATTGATGGGCTGTTTTAGGGGATGCCGGAGCGTGGTGTGTTTTGTTCGTTGGAGTGATTTTGCTCCAAATTTGGAACACGGTAGATACTTTTACTGTTTTGCCATCGGGGTATTGGAACGAATCAGGGGGTAGTTTTTCCGAATGAATTAATTGATATTGTTGTACTCTTTTGGCGGGGGTGCCTTTGCCATCGGAGGCGAAAAAAGGTGGAAGGATGAAAGCTACTATATCGGTGAATTGACTGGCGTGATTGATAAATCGGAGCGCCATGTTTCCTCTTAACCCGAAAGGAGGGTTGCCAATCACGATATTTTTTTCCTTGTGGGGAGGTTGATAATCTAGAAAATCGCTGACGATGTATTCGGGATTGAGGGAGGGGTTGATTTCTACGCCGGTTCTTCGGGAACTGGGGAGTAAGTTGTAAAAGCTGCCTGAACCGGCGGAGGGTTCGATGTAATGATATTCTTGGAGGTTGATATTTAAAGTAGCTAGTTTTTCTTGCAAAACGTTCCAACAATGGAGGGTTGTTTGGGGAGTGGTATAGAATTCATCTAATGTTCGGGGGGTTGATGTTTGGGGGTTGATTGTGTCAATGCCTGAGCGTGTGTGTGTGAATTTGTTGTTTTGATGATTGGGTTGGTTTTTATGTTGGAGGGAGGTTTTGTGGAGTATTTTTTGGAGGTCTAAATTGTATTGATGGGGGATGTTTTGCAATCTTTCCCACCTGAGGATGGTGCCTTTGTGCACTTTTAGTTCATTGGTGAGAAAGTTGATACCGAGATTGTTTTTTAAAAGAGTGAATATTTCAAAAGGGTTTGTTTGATTCATTTTTTTTGTTTTCCTTTTTGGGGTTGAGGTTTGGTGTGGAAAAAAGAAAAGACTCCGAAATGGAGTCTTTGAGAATTAAGGTGTGATGATTTCTTTGATGGAGCCGTCGGGGTTGTAGAAGGTTTTTTTGTCAATAAGTCCTGTATCCACATTGTAGGTTATGATGTAGTCAATAAAACCACCTTCTTCTTCTTCTTGAAAATGAGGTTCTTCGTTAGGTTTCATATTATAAGAAGATTTAATTTTTCCATCAGGATTATAAAATGTTATTTGGTTTAATTTTTCTGTTTTATCGTCGTAATGAGAAGTACTAAAAACATAACCGGTTGGATGATAAATAGTTAATTGTTTTATAGGCTTATTTGTTAAGACAGACATGAGAGAATCGTTGGGGTAGTAAATAATGTATTTGGTTATTTCTCCTGTGGCATCATATTCAGTGATGAATTTGTGTCCTGTGGCGTTGTAGTGGATGGTTGTTTTGTTGTTATTATTATTGTCATTCGTTTTGTCAATAGAAATTGTATTTTGTGGGTTGTGGACGGTTTGGTCTTTGTCAGAGGGTGCCGGAGTCGGTTGTTCTACTTTAACGTCGTTGTTTGGTGTTTGAGATTGTTCTGTTGTTGGGGGTGTTGTAGATGATGGTTTATTGATGGGAGAGGTCTTTATAGATATATTGTCTAACTTGTCAAGGGTTGCTTCTGATTCTTTTTTCATTTGTTTTAATTTGTCGAGATTTTTGTTCATTTTGTCAATGCTTTTATCTGTTTCTTTAAATAAATCGTCAATTTCTTGGTCTGTGATGGGCTTTTTGTTGGGTTTGTTTTGCATTTGATTGTTTGATGATGTTGGTTGGGATGTTTCTGAGCCAGATAGAGAGGTAGAAAAAGCATAAATGATGCTGGAAATGATTGCAACACCTAAGATAATTAATACTATTTTGACCCAATTTTTTTTAGGTGGTTGAGTGGGGAAAGGGAAATGTGGTTGGTTCATAATTTTTGAACTCCTTTGCGGGATTGATTTTTTGTTGACGTTGTGTTTTTGCCGGAACGGTAATTATATTGTTGAAAAATTCTTGTTGTTTCGTAATTTTGGTTGTTGGTTGGCATTGGTTGTTTTCTCCTTGGGTTGGGGTATTTTTTTAAGAAAAGAGACCCTATGGGTGAGATAGGGTCTGGGGAGGTTAAAGGGTGGATTATTCTTGGGCTTCAACGTAGAAAGTAAGGTCGTAGTTTAATGTTTTCGTGTTGCTGTTTACAGCTTTTGTATAACGAGGGTCTTGTTTTAAACGGTTGTAGTCCATTGTGTATGTTGCTTGTAAAGTTAATTTTTTAGATGCAGCTTTTGTATCGCCAGTGAATAATAATTGGTCGTTGTTCGTCCATTTGAATTCAACGTTAACGTAATTGGCTGATTGGTTTTCGATAGTGTGGGTCATGCTGGTTTCTACTGCGGCTTTTACTTGGCCTTCGGCGCGAACGTTAGGGTCGAAATAGACTTCATATGTTTTAACTAAAGTAGCGTTGTTGGCTAAGATAGGGATTTCGGTAGGTAGGTATAATTTGCGGTTTTGTGTTAAATGTTCTTTCCCGGCTTGCATAGCGCTGACGAAGGTGTTGGAACCGGATTTGGTATCAACTTTGAATAATTGATTTACTTCTGTTTGGGTAGGTTTATTAGGGGTTTGTGGAGTAGGGACGGTTAAGGTTTCTTTGACCGGAACGCGATATTTGGCTAGTAAGTTGAAGCCGATTATGAAAGTGGTGGATAAGATGGTAATGATTAAAGTGGTCATAAAGACCATTCTTTTAGCGTTGGGAGCTAATGGTTTTTTGTTTTTGTGGGACATGGGTTTGTTTCTCCTTGGTTTTTGTGTATTTCTCGTAGTTTAGAGTCGGTTGCGGACTTGGGGTGGGTTGTTTTGATTTAATGATTGGTGGGGATTTTTTCAATGAAAAAGACCCTAAATGGATTAGGGTCTGGTTAATCGATGAGGTAGAAGAGGTGGAGGGTTGTGTTGTATTGTTTGGTTAATTCGGCTAATTGATCGAGGGTGATGCCGTCGGGATTGAAGCCGTTGGGGTTGATTCTAGCGTTATTTTCGATATAAGCGGTGTAAAAATTATCAGGGGCATTTGTGAGTTGACGGTCGAACCATCCGTCGTAGTCGTTGTAGTAATTTTTTTTAGGGATGTAGGAACCAGTTTGATTTCTTAAATGAGGGAGGGTGTTGTAAATTTCATCATGATGGTAGATAATATGGGTTTGGATGTGGTCGCCGTGGGGGGGCGTCTATGATTGTTTCATCGGGGGTGGTGGATTTGACTGAGAAGGTTAGGGAGGAGGTTAGGTTGGATATTCCTTGATTTAGGGCGGTGGTGTAAAGAGGGTCCTTTTTTAAACGTTCATAGTCTAATTGGTAGGTAGCGGTTAAAATTAATGTTTTAGAGGGAGTGTTAGGATTGGGGTTAGAAAATAGTTTGTCGTCGTTGTTTTCCCAGGTGAAGTTGGTGTTTAAATAGTTGGCCTGAGCGTGTGTGTTGGTGGTGGGGTTGGCGATTTGTTGGGTGATGCTGGATTCTACTGCGGCTTTTATTGTTGCTTCCGCTCGGACGCGGGGGTCGAAATAGACTCGGTATTTTTTTGTGATGGTGCCGTTGTTGGTTAAAATAGTGGTTTTAGTTTCCAGATATGTCTTGTGAGTTTTGGTTAAATATTCGCGTTTTTCTATAGTGTTGGCGGTGAATGTTTCATTATTAGGGATTGATTCGATTTTTAAAAATTGTTCCATTTCGGATTGGGTAGGTAAATTAGGGATTTGTGGAGTAGGGACGGTTAAGGTTTCTCGGACTGGAACGCAGTATTTGGCTAATAAGTTAAAGCCGATGATGAAAGTGGTGGATAAGATGGTAATGATTAAAGTAGTCATAAAGACCATTCTTTTAGCGTTGGGAGCTAATGGTTTTTTGTTTTTGTGGGACATGGGGAGGTTCTCCTTTCGGGGGGATTGTTTGACGATTAAAAAAGGGGTTTAGTTGATGAGGTAGAAGAGGTGGAGGGTTCTGTTGTGTTCTTTGGTTAATTCGGCTAGGCGATCGAGGGTGATGCCGCTGGGATTGGTGCCTCCTTGGGGGTTGATGCTAGCGTTATTTTCGATATAAGCGGTGTAAAAATTATCAGGGGCATTTGTGAGTTGACGGTCGAACCATCCGTCGTAGTCGGTGTAGCGATTTTTTTTAGGGTAGCGGGTGGAGGATTTATCTCTTGTTAAATGAGGGAGGGTGTTGTAAATTTCATCATGATGGTAGATAATATGGGTTTGGATGTGGTCGCCGTGGGGGGAGGATTGATAAATAGTATTTATTTGTTGGTTGAGAGTATTATTGAAATCAATAATAGCAGTTGCTTCTTCGGAAGAATGGGAAATGATGGAAATGATAGGATTGGATGATAGTCCGTTAAAAATATATGCTTCTGTTTGTTGGGAAGAACGGATTGTATCATAAAAAATTAATTTATTAGGTTCCATTTTCCAAGAAATTTGTTCATCTGTTTGTTTTCCGGATGAATCATAGGATTGTTGTTTAAAAATGTGAGAATTAGTTTTTTTCCAAGTACGAGATTGGAGATAGCGGTATTGATATGATTCTTTAATTGTTGTCATTTTAGGCGGGGTGTTTTCGTGAGCGGAAAGAGTAGTAGATTTTAAAAAGAACATTAAAATGGTTATGAAAATTAATTTGAAAGATGTTTTGGGGATTTTTTTAGACATATTTTTTTCCTTTCTGGGGGATTTGTTGGATGGTGGGGGTTGGTTTGAAAAATTTAGAGGAAAGAAAAAAACCATCATGAAGATGGTTTTTTTAATAGAGATGGATTTTTTTAGGGGTGGAGTCTTTATAGGGGGTAATTAGAGTTTGGAGTTAATTTTTTTTAGATCCGTCGGGGTTGTAGTAGGCGATGGAAGTTGTGCCGTTGGGATTGTAGGTGGTGATGGATTCGATGGAACCGTTGGGGAGTACAACAGCGGATTCGTTAGGTTGGAAAG
>NZ_JABUOH010000040.1 GCF_013391955.1 Candidatus Phytoplasma pruni | reverse complement strand
TAGAAGTCTTAAAAAAGAGTTTAATCAATTAAAAATACAATGCCTTTCCTTTTATCCCATCTTAACTACTCCAAACTCCTTTCTCCTCCTTTATAACCCTATTAATCAAAAAGAATTAACGCTTTTATATATTTAATCATTTTCCCATATTTGTTATGATAAAATTAAATTGATATTGAAAAAAATAATTTCATTTAATATTGTGCAAATTCAAAGAGGTACCAATGGTTAAAAAACAGACAGGAAAATTTGTTTTACGTAAAATAATTATTATTTCTATTTTTATTTCAATGTCTATCATGTTGGATTATTTTCAAAAATGGTTTTTACCTTTTTTAACTTTACCTTTTGGAGGACAAATATTTAAATTATCTTTTCTTGTTTTATTTTTATCAGGCTTCGTTTTAGGTTTTAAAAACGGTTTAACAGTCAATTGTTTTTACACTTTATTCCATTTATTAAAAAGTTATGCTTATATCATCAGTACTAAAGAAGTTTATCAATTAGATTGGTTTTATTTTTCCTTAACTTTACTGTTTGATTACCTTATTTATGATTTATCCGTTAGTTTATCAGGTCTTTTTTATAAAAACGATTTTAACCAGTTAAACAATAAAAAAACTATTTTTATCAGTTTGTTTACAGTAGTCTTTTTAAGGATTTTAAGCACTTCTCTTTCGACTTATTTCGTTTATTTTCAAAGAATCAACCCTTCACAAAAAGATTTGTTTTTCTGGGGTTTTTTATACAGTTTAAAAGAAAAAGGACAAGCTTGGGAATTTTGTTTATTTTTTAGCTCTTTTTTATTTATAATTTATTATGTTATCGGCAGTATATTAATTATTTTTTTAGCTCCTAAATTAGAATATGTTTTAGAAAAATATTCTTTAGAAAAAATTAACTCTTAAGTCAAAGAAGATCATGGAGGAAGAAATGAGTCATATTCCATGACTCATTTCCGTTTTAGAACTCTTTGGAGAAAGAACTTTCCTCCTTTGAAGAGTTCATCTTTCAAATAAGAGATAGAAAAGTAAGAAAATTAATATATTTTTTTAGTAAAAATGAGTTAAAACGATTTATAATATATTTAGTTATGACATTTAAAAATTTTTATTTTTACCTTAAAATATTTTTAAAAAGTTATTCACAAGATAGGAATTGTAATTTATGGCTGAAAAAAAACCTTATTTAGTTATTTTATTTTATAATTATTCACATATTGAAGACCCTGAAGCTTTTCAAAAAAGTCATTTAAAGTTTTGTCAAAATTTAGGACTTTTAGGGAGAGTTATTGTTTCTCATGAAGGTATTAATGGTACTTTATCAGGTTTAGAAAAAGACATTAACGCTTATATGGAGTATTTAGTACAAGATCCACGTTTCTCAGAAACAGAATTTAAAATAGAGTCTTCTGATAAACATGTTTTCCCTCGTCTTTCGGTCAAACATAAAGAAGAAATTGTGGCTTTAAAATTAAAAGATGATATTTCTTTAGAAGAAAAAGCGAATAATTATTTAAAACCCAAAGAATTTTATCAATTATTACAAGAAAAAGATGTAGTAGTGTTGGATGTTCGTAATGATTATGAATATAATATAGGACATTTTAAAAACGCTATTAACCCTAATGTTCGTAATTTCCGTGATTTACCTGAATGGGCTGAACAAAACATCTCTTTATTGAAAGATAAAAAAGTTTTGACTTATTGTACTGGTGGAGTACGTTGTGAAAAAATGTCTGCTTTTTTAAAACAAAAAGGCGTAGAAGAAGTTTACCAATTAGAAGGCGGTATTGTTAAATACGGTCAAGACGAAGAAGTTCAAGGTAAATTATTTGACGGTCAAGTTTATGTTTTTGATGAAAGAATAGCGACTAAAGTGAACCAACACGAACACGTTATTGTGGGTAAAGATTATTTTGATCAAAAACCATGTGAAAGATATATTAACTGCGCTAATCCAAGTTGTAACGTACAAATTTTATGCAGCGAAGAGAACGAACATAAATATTTAGGTAGTTGTTCCAAAGAATGTCGAAAACATCCTAAAAACCGTTATGTTATTAAACATAATATTGATATCAACCAAAAAGAATATGAAGCAATTTTATAATAATTAGGTTCAAAAAGGATTAACTTATTAAAATTGTTCTTTTTTTGTTAAAATATTTTGACTTTTGACAATAAATAAGATAAAATAATATGAGAGTTTTTATTTTATTATAATTTTTTAAAAATTATAATATTTTAAAGAGTTTGTTTTTTTGCTTTTCTGAGAAATGATGGATTTATGATAATAACGTTGTTAAAACATGTTATTCTATAAATTTGGACAAATTAAATTATTAAAAATAAAAAAAGGAGGATTGCGAAATGTTTGCGATTATAAAAACAGGAGGCAAACAATTTAGAGTGTCTCCAGGTCAAGAAATTTATGTAGAAAAATTACCTGTTAACGAAGAAGAAAATTACGTTTTTGAAGAAGTTTTAGCTATTGAAAACGATAAGAAAATTTTAGGTACTCCATTTGTTGAAGGAGCTAACGTTGAAGCTAAAGTGCTTAAACAAGGTAAAGCTAAAAAAATCATTGTAGCGAAATACAAAAGAAGAAAAAAATATCGTTTAAAACAAGGTCATAGACAACTTTATACTAAACTTTTAATCACTAAGATAACTGTTTAAGTCAATGATTGAATATTTTTTTCAAAAAGAAAACAACATCATTCAACAAATAGAAATTAAAGGTCATGCTTTATACGCTGTTAAAAATAAAGATATAGTTTGCGCTTCTGTTTCCACAGCTATTATCCTCACTATGAATGCTATTGAACTTTTCGGTTTACAAAAAAAAGTTACTTTTCAATTGAAACAAGGATATTTTTCTTTAAATTTATTAGAAACAGACGAGATTGTCAATAATCTCTTAACTAATTTAGAATATTCCTTAAAAGATTTAAATAAAACTTATAGTAAATATTTACAAGAAAAAAAATAATTTAAAAAAGGTGTTTTAATCATGTTAAAGTTAAATATTCAATTATTTGCTTCTAAAAAAGGTGTTAGTTCGACTCGTAATGGTCGTGATTCTCATTCTAAGAGATTAGGAGCTAAATTATCAGACGGTCAACGCGCTAATGCGGGTTCAATTATTTACCGTCAAAGAGGAACAAAAATTTTTCCTGGCAATAATGTAGGCATTGGTAAAGATGATACTTTATTCTCTCGTGTCAACGGTATCGTTAAGTACGAAACTAAAAGAAATAAGAAAAAACAAGTTTCTGTTTACTTTGTGGAAAACAAATTAAATTAAGGTTTTTTCAATTGAGAAGGAACAATTATAAATGAATTTTATAGATGAAGCCATAAATTTCGTTCAAGCTGGTAACGGCGGCAACGGAATTGTTTCTTTTAGAAGGGAAAAATTCGTTCCTTATGGAGGTCCTTCCGGAGGAAACGGCGGACAAGGCGGATCCGTTATTTTCGTTGGTGAAACCGGCGAAAACACTTTATTAAAACTGAGATACAAAACTAAAATAAAAGCTTTACACGGAGTTAATGGTAAAAATAAAACTCAAAATGGTGCTAAAGCCGAAGATTTATTTGTGAAAGTTCCTTTAGGGACTTTAGTTTACAATAATGAAGATAATAGTTTTATTGGGGAAATTTTAGAACACGGTCAACAGTTAGTGATCGCTAAAGGCGGTCGTGGTGGTCGTGGTAATTTTGCTTTAGCTAACTCCAAAAATAAAGTCCCTAATTTCGCGGAAAAAGGCGATTTAGGGGAAAGTTTAACCATTAAAACAGAGTTAAAAGTTTTAGCTGATGTCGGTTTGGTTGGTTATCCTAATGTGGGTAAATCTTCTTTAATTTCGGTTATTTCTAACGCTAGACCTAAAGTAGATTCTTATCCTTTTACGACTTTACAACCCTTTTTAGGGATGGTTTATCATCAAGACTTTAGTTTTACAGTAGCCGATATTCCTGGTTTAATTGAAAATTCTCATTTAGGTCGTGGAATGGGGATTAGTTTTTTAAAACATATCGAAAGATGTAAAGTTTTGGTCCATTTATTAAGTCCTGAAAGTGATGATATTTATCAAGATTATCAAAACTTACTGCAAGAATTAAAAATGTATAATCCAGCTATTTTAAAAAAACCACAAATCATTGTGGTTAATAAAATGGATTTACCTGAAGCTGAAGCTAAATTAGCTGAATTTCAAAAACATTTTCCTGAGGAAAACATTCTTTCCATTTCTACTTGGAATAGTTTGAATTTAGAGACGTTGAAATTTAAAATTATAGATTCTTTGAAAAATCATCAACCGATTATGCCGGAAATAGATACCACTCATCAACTTTTTACTTTAGACGAAGAAAAACAGTTTGAAGTTTATAAAGATGAATTTGGTGATTTTGTATTGAAAGGCAAAATGGTAGAAAAGTTTTTTTATAGAACGGATTTTAATAACTACGAATCAGTGAAAAAGTTTTCTCATATTTTGAAGAAAATAGGTGTCGAAGAAGAATTGAAAAGAAAAGGTATGAAAGATAACGATCAAGTGAAAATTTGTGATTATATTTTTGAAATAGCCACTTAATCCCAAGATTAAATGAAGAAAAAAAACAAGCTCAATTAGAAGAAGATTCACAAACTGAAACTGAATCAGAAACAAATGAAGAAAATTCTTCAGAAGAATAAATTTAATAGAAAATAAAGAATGAAAAAAATATTTTTTTGAAATAGAGGTTAATAATAAGTTGACTCATAGTATGGAAAATTACAATAATATATCTAACAACCAAGAACAAACCCATAAAAATCAAAAAACATATTTTTTTCTTTTTATTTGTGGTTTGTTATTATATGCTTTAGTTTTTGTACCTATCAATTTTGCTGGTTGGTTGAAAGACAAGAATTATGAAATGCCATTTCAATATACCTTAACAATCCTTATCTTGTTTTTTACAGGTTGTCATGTTATTATAGAAGGTTTTGTAGAAACTTATCAAGATACAAAAGAAAATAAAAAATTTACCCCAAACGTTCATATTTTAATGACTTTAGGTGCTTTAGGGGCGATTTATTTAAAAAATTTTAACGAAGCAATTTTATTGATTATTATTTTCGCTACTGCTAATTTTTTAGAAGAATATATTGAAAATAAAAACCAAAAAGAAATCAAAAATCTTTTAAAAATGGCTCCTACCCAAGCAAGATTGTTAAAAGAAAACGGCGAATTTGAATTAATAGAAGTAGAAAAATTAAAAATAGGCGATAAAGTTATCGTCTTAAATGGTGATCAAATTCCTTCTGATGGTATTATTATTTCTGGAACTTCTTCTATTGATGAATCCAGCATTACGGGAGAAAGTATTCCTGTTGATAAGAAAGTAGGCGATAAAGTTTTTGGTAGTAATATCAATGGCAATAACACTTTAATTGTTGAAATTATCGCTACAGTAGAAAATAATATTTTTTCCAAAATTATTCAATTATCTTATCAAATGAAAAATAATATGTCTAAAAGAGCTACTTTAATTAACAAATTAGAGCCTTTATATGTAAAAGCAATCATGTTAATTTCTGTCGGTATTTTATTATTTAGTCAAATAATATATTATTCTTTCTCTCATATTGAATATTTCAAATTTGAAAATATTTTTTATAAAAGTATGGTCTTTTTAACTGTAGCTTCCCCTTGTGCTTTAGTTGCTTCTGATGTTCCTGCTACTTTTGCTTCTATTTCACATTTAGCTAAAAATGGTATTTTATTGAAAAATGGTAATTCTTTAAGTAATTTATCCAACATTAAAGCTATTGTTTTTGATAAAACAGGAACTTTAACTACCGGTAAAGCCACAGTAAAAGAAATTTTTTTCCCTTCAGAAATAGAAGGAAAAGATAAAATAGAGTATTTAACAATTTTATCTAAAATGGAGCAAAAATCTAATCATCCTTTAGCTTTTGCTATCAATAAATATTTAAGTAAAAATTTTACATTAAATAATGCTCCTGAAATGCAAGTTGATAATTTAATTGGCGTTGGTTTAGAATCTTTTCATGAAGGTCGTCAATATAAAGTAGCCAAATACAACTCTTTCCCTCAAGTTTCTGAAGAAATAGAACTCAAAACTAAGCATCTTTTAGAAAAAGGCAATACAGTGCTTTATTTTAGTGATAATGGTAAAATAATTATGGTAATAGCTATTTTGGATGTAGTTCGCCCTGAAGCTGAACAAATGGTGAATTACTTTAATGAGAATAACATTCATACAATCATGTTGACAGGCGATAATGAAAAAACCGCTATGGCAATAGGAAAACAATTAAACGTTGATTATGTTTTAGCTGATTGTTTGCCAGAAGATAAATCTAATAAAATAATCGAAATTAAAAGCAAATACGATATGGTAGCCATGGTAGGTGATGGGATTAACGATGCGCCTGCTTTAGCTAACTCTGATGTAGGTATCACCATGCAAGAAGGTACTGATGTAGCTATCGATATTGCTGATATGGTTTTAATGAAAAATAATTTAAATAAAATAACTTACGCTCATAAAGTTTCTAAGAAATTAAATAGTATCATATTTCAAAACATTATATTTTCTATCGGAGTTATCGTTATTTTATCTATAACTAATTTTATCCCTATCGCTGATATTAAATTACCTTGGGCTGTCTTTTTACACGAGATTAGTACTATTTTAGTCCTTGTAAACTCTTTAAGAATACTAACCAACATTAAAGAAAAAGACCAATTATTCCCTTTTCCAACTAACTAAATGAACTAAATATTGATTATAAAAAAACCACTATATCTTTTTTAGTGGTTTTTAACTTATATAATAGTTTTTATTTTTGTAAATAAATGTTTTATATATTGTAAAAAGTTATTCTATACAGAAAAAGAGTGATATTATGTTTAAAAAACAAGATAAAAAGTTCCGTTTAAACATCATTTTAAAAAAGGTTGTTCCTAACACAGTTAAGATTGTTGTTTTTAAAAATTTAGCCCGTAAAACTCATTTTAAAGCGGATTCTAATATACTTTTTGTGAACCCTAATGTTTTAAAAATGGTAGAACATTTTTTACAAGAAAAAAAGTTAAAACAAAATCAGAAGACTAAAGAAAATAATGATTAATCCGCTCTTTTAATTATTTTAACCCTTCTCCCTTAATGAAAAAACTTATAATAAAAAACCTTATTTCATGTGTTAACATAGAAAGAAAAAAGACCACTTGATTCCAAGTAGTCTTTTTTTCGCCTTTAATTAAAGTTTTTTTGAACCTTAATTATAAGCGCATATCTTCAAAACCATTTTTTTTAATATCTTTATAAAATTTAAAATAAAAATAATAAGTGACCGAAAAGAGAAGGATTGTGTTTGCTGTTAGATTGGCGAAATGATATCCTTGCCAAGACTTATTCGCATTTTCATATTTGTTCCACGGGGATAATTCCCAATAACCTAAAACAATGATGAAAGAAATTCTTAAAAATACTCTTAATAAAGCGAAAAACATATCAATACGAGGCTTTTTAAAAGGAATCATACTTCTAATCATTATCCCTTGAGTAACAACTGTATAAAAGCCAGAAATAGAAGCGATCATGATACCTAGTTGAAATTGATATTGTTTTGTTCCTTCCAAACGATATTCTGGTTTGCAACCTTTGATCAAAAAGTATAATTCTTGACCAAAAAAACCAAAAATAACGGTGAAAACAAAACCTAAAATCATATTTAATAATAAAGTTTTTTTAATTGTTTCAAAAGCTCTTTTGAGGTTTTTATTCGCTAGATTAGCAGAAATAATAGATAATTGAGCCTCTTCTAAAGCAAATCCAAAATTCAAACCGATGGCCGCTATACCATCTCCTATTTGAACCGCACTTAAACTTCCGCTAGGATAAATTTTCCAACCGATAATAAGGACAATTAATCTTCCGCTTTCATAAATTAATCTTCCACCCAAAATAGGTAAAGCTAATTTTAAAATATTTTTCAATATATTAGTTTTAGTATTATCCACTTCTTCACTGTCTGTTAATTCACCTTGGTCTCTTTTTAAAGAAATAACAAATAAAACCACTAGAAAAATAGTGACTAAAAAACTGGATAAAGCGGTAGAAACTCCTAACCAATAAGGATCTTTCTTGCCAATATAAACGAATAAGAAATTGATAGATACTTTGAAAATAACAAACAAAGCGTTGGAAAGATAAATAGTTTTAATATTCCCTTTTACTCGTTCTAATCCTAATAAGACCGTATTAACAGCCATTAAAACTCCTGAAATAATTAAAAAAATATAATATTTACGAACCGTTTTAAAAACATCTTCTTCCATCCCAGAAAGGACTTTATGTAAAATAGGACTACCAATTATGACAGCTATTAAAGCGATGCCAAAAGTAATACCTATAATGGAAAAAAGAGTGGTTTTAATCATTTTTTGAGCAGTTTTATAATTCTTTTTAGCGTATTCTTTACCTATTACAACTATGCCTGCTGTAGCCAAAGATAAACCCATAAAAGAAAACATATTTTGAACACTGCTGATTATAGCAAGAGAATCAGTAAATTTTTCCGATCCGTCGGGTTTATCTGCCATAAATAGATCGATATTTTTAGGTATCACTTGAAAAGCTATATTGGTTAAAGCGATAGGGATGACCAACATTAAAAGGACTTTAAATAAATTGCCTTCTAAAAATAATTTTTGTTTGGCTTTTTGCTTTAATTGTTTTTTGTTAGAACGTATTTCTTGTTTAGACATTCTAATGAAACTCCTTTATTTATTTAAAAAATAACAATATTATTTTTTATAAAAAGATGTTTTTAATTTTATTCACAAGGCCAAATGTTTTGCATTTTATTTTTGGAATTTTTGTATTGAATAAAATCTTTTAAAAACTTTTTGTCAATCATCATCATATCTTCAATAGGTAAATCTTCTTCATCGAACCATTTCAAATCAGAAACTTCATCATGTTGTTGGTTAGGTTGTCCTTCTGTTTTACTAACGATAAAACCCATTACGACAGGATAAACAATATCGCCATTAGGATAAATAATTTTAATATCTTCTCCCGCGTATGTTTTGAAGTAATTCATAGTAACCACATCTAAATCAGTTTCTTCTTTTAATTCTCTTAAAGCGGCTTCTTTGAAATTTTCTCCTAATTCCATAGCTCCGCCATGAAGACCCCAAATTTGAAAATCTTTTCTAAATTGAAGCAAATATTTATTATTTTCATAAACAATAATAGAAGTTCCTGGAGAAAAAATCGGATCTTTCCCTATTTTACTACGTAATCCTTGAATATAAGACATTTTTTAATTACCTTTCTGTTGTTACTTTTTTCAAACATTTATTGAAAAATATTATTTTTTTAAATAAATAATGATTATAAAAATATATGTAACAACTTAACCAAAAAACAAATGCTTACAACTTTAACAAACCAAACTCATTTTTTAAATATTAATTAAAAAATGTCAATATTTTTTCTTATAAATATTAATTTTTATTTGCAAAATAATTACTCTTTTATATTTTAATGGAATTAATTATTTTTTAATTATTTAATTGCATTAAAATATGTTTTTTAATGATTTTTTTCTTTTACTAAAAATCATAAAAAGCAATATTATTTTTTTAATACCGAAAGAAGGGACAATTAATAGATGAAGGGTATTTTTGATAATTTAGTTCAAAAAAAGCAATAATGTTAAAAATTGATCTATTGAGAAGAGAGAAGATATTTTTTTTGAGCGAGATTGACTATTTGGAATCCATTTTAAGAAATAAGGTTCATTTTTGGCATAAAAAAAAAGATCCTCAAATGAATTAGGATCTGATGAGGCAAATTAATCATTTGTGTTTAAATATATTGATTTTAGTTTTTTTAAAAAAATAAACTTTTTAAAAATATATATGTTATATTATTATCGATTCCTTTCTTTTTTGGTCCGAAATGACATTAAACTATTTATTAGCGTAAGAAAGGAGTCTTTTATGGAAAAAATTATTGATTTTTTAATTGTTATTCAATCGCTTTCATTAGCGATTTAACAAATCGTAAGTGGTTTATTATTATTTATTAAATTTTTTAAAAATATATAATAGAATAACGATAAACAAAAAAAGAGACCTTAAGTTTAACGGCTTTGGTCTCTTTTTTGTTTTTTATTTCGCGTAAGAAATATTTATGGAATAATTATTTTATAACAAATCCCCCAAACCAAAAACTTTAACATTTTTGTTTGGATATTTGTATTTTAGCATTTATTTTTTAAAAAGTCAAGTTTTTTTAATTATATATGGTTAATTGGAAATAGTTAGATATTCTAACAATTTGTTTTTGACTTTTTCTTGGGGAGATTGGGTAGGTGGTAAAAATAAAACTTTTAATTCGTTTATTTGCGAGTGTAAACGTTGTATTTTATTGTTGGATTTTTGGTTTTCTCCTTCTAGGCGGATTATTTCTTGCGATAATTCATTTTTAGAATTTCTAATTGTATCCTTTTTTGTTCTTAATTCTTGTTTTTCATTGTGATATTCGAATGTATCAGGAATAGAAGCTATTTCTGCTTTTAAATCATCTTCTTGTTTTTGTAATTTTTTGATTTCTTGTTGTTTTTGTGTTATGAGAGGGTTATTTTGATTTATTTTTGCTTGATGAGATACAATTTCTCTTTCATATGCTTGAATTTCTGGTGTTGAAGGGGCAGAAAGAGCAGCAGAGATGTTTTCAGAATCTAGAAATTTTTGATAATCTGTTTGGGTTTGTTGTATTTTTGGCAGAAGAATAGAAGGTAAATTATCAGGTAAAGAAGTGGATTTATTTTTATCTACAATGTAATTTAAAATTTGGTTAAAAGTTTGTCGGGAAACAGAAATTTTTTCATTCATAGGAGTTGGTTTTTAGATAGATCATCTAAGTTTTGATTTACTGTTTCTGATTCTTTTTTCATTTGTTCTAATTCATTGCGATCTTTTTTCATTTTAGAGATGTTTTCATCTAATTCTTTAAATTTTGCTGCCAGTTCTGAGTCCATGATATCTTCATCATTGTATTCTTCATTGGGTTTGGTTTTTTTGTTGGGACGTTTTTGTTGTTGTGTGTTGTCGGTGGCATTTGAGGTTTTATTATAACGATAAACACCGTAAATGATGCCGGAA
>NZ_JABUOH010000004.1 GCF_013391955.1 Candidatus Phytoplasma pruni | reverse complement strand
AATTAATATTATTTAAAATATTTTTTATTTCTTCGTTGGAATACTCTTTATTTTTTTCAAAAAGTAACTTGCCAGAAGGTTTCTTTTTGGTTTTGGTAACAACGGTAGATTTGGTAGTATTGATGGTATTATTGTTAACAGTTATTTCTTCAGTAGTTGTTTCTGGATCCTTTTGTTGGTATTTTTCAACAGACGCAATCTTTTGAAGAGATGGTTTGTTGGTAAATTTAGTAGATATTTTTTTAATGCCATATAAATAGACGATAACGGAAAAAAACATTATCAATAAAACACCTATAATAAGGTATTCTTTTTTGGGAGTTCATTTTTTCATTTTAAATCTCGCTTTTTTATTATTTTTTTTAAGTATGTTTTTATTATACGTTTTTTTTTGCAATAGTTTTGAATCTTTTTATTTAAAAGAAAAAGACCCTGCGGGTTAGATAGGGTCTGGGGGTTAAAAGTGATATTCGGTTTTATTAGTTTCTTTCGGATAAAAGGAGGAATTAATTAAATCGCCGGAATGAGGATTGTATTCACGTACATTTTTAGCACCACACGTGTCGTAAAAAATTTCTTTAGTTTTTTTACCAGAATTATCAAAATCAGTGATAGAGTGAATAAAATTATCCGTCAGGCAAACAACTTCTTTAATTTTTGTTTTGGTTTGGGGATTGTACTCTGTTATTTTTTTGGACCCATCGGAGTTATATTGGGTAGTTCTAATTAAATGGTTAGGGTTAAATTCAAATTCTTCCACCAATAAATAATAACCCACTTTTACATTTTGCGGAGGGGTTGGAGGAGGAGTGGTGTTATATTGTAAATAACGGTCCTTTGAAAACGTACATTCTTTTCCGTCGATTTGCCAATTATCGTATAACCATCCTTTTTGATAGGTATAAGGGTGTTTTTTTCCTGTGGCATCATAAAGAGTAAGGTCAGTTCTTCCCAGTTGGTCTCTGATGTTGGAAGCGGTGTAATCTTCAAATTGTTTAATAGGCGCACCCATTAGCCATTTTTGGAGGGCAAGATGGTAGGATTGAGCGTCTTTTGGATTTAATTCTTCTTTTGTGAGAGGGGTTGAAACAATTGGAGTAGTTGGCGGTGTTTTAAATTGAAAAATGAAATAACAGATGATGGTAGATAAGAATATGGTAGAGATAGATAAGATTATAAATGTTTTAGATTTAATTAATTTTT
>NZ_JABUOH010000039.1 GCF_013391955.1 Candidatus Phytoplasma pruni | reverse complement strand
GTGATTCTTTGGCTAAGGTACGGGCTAGGGTAGTTTTACCTGTTCCTGGCACGCCGTAGAATAGTGCTCCTGTGGGCGGTTTTAAACCGAATTGTTTAGCTTTAGCGGGGTTTTTGATGTATAACATGAATTCTTGTAAAGCTTCTTTTTCTTTTTGTAAACCGTCTAATTGGTCGATGGATAAGAAATTTTTTGTAAACCGTCTAATTGGTCGATGGATAAGAAATCGGATAATTTGTTAACTGGCGTTACTTCAAAATGTTTTTCCGGATTGGCTTCGTCGTCATCTGGGGTGCCGGTTAAAAGGGATTTTAGATCTCCTAACGAGTTTTGGTTGGCTTGGTTGTTTAAAGCTTGGGTTAAATTGTCGTTATATTCTGCCATAGATTGTTGTTTGGCTCTTTTTAATTTCAGTAATTGTTTTTGGAAGTTTTGTTGTTCTTCGTAATGTTTTTGTTCTTGGGCGGTTTTGTCGGCGTAGCGTTTGTCTTCGATGGTTTGACGTTCAGTGGTTTGAGCGTCTTTGGTTTGTTGGTATTTGTAGATCACTACCGAAGCGGTAGTGATAAACGCGATAGTTAAAACAGTAGTGATTATTTGCATTATGATTTGGATGGTGGGTTTTTGGTGGGTGTTTTGATTTTGCGAGGACATGGTTTTTTTTCCTTGGAAATTATAGTTTAAAATGAGGTTTTTAATAATTAGTTGATATTTAATATTAACTATGGTATGAAGTTGGTTAATTGAGGTGTTTTTAGAGGTTATTCGTTATGATTAGATAGAATGTTTTTGATGTTTTGTTTCTTTTCTTTCAATATGCCTTGTAATTAGTTTATTTTCTTTTAAATTGTTGTCAATCGTATTCATGTTCCTTATACCGTATAAATAAAAAGAGCCTCCAAAATAAGAGTCTTATAAATAGGGATGTTTGGTATTTTATTTGATTGCGTTTCTTTGAGGATTTTTGATATAAGTGGTCGCTTTACCGTTACCTACTTTAAGAATGTATTTTACTTTGACAAGTTTATGTAGATAAAGCTTAATTGTGGTCGGACTGATATGTGGAAATTTTTTAATTAGTGTAGCTTTATTGGTTTGGATGATTGAGTTGTTGAAATAATTGGTAATTTGTTGCAAAGCAGTTTGACTTGATTGTTGAATTTGGTTAAAATCCATTTTTTGATAAGTTTGTAAAATGACATTTAACATATATTGGATAAAAGGGAGAGGATCGTTTTGATTTTCATGCCAATTTTGTGAACTTTCAAAAAGAACATCATAATAACTTTCTTTCGTTTCTTCAATGATTTGTTCGAAACTAATAAATTTTTGAATAATATGATCGTTTTTATATAACAATAAAGTTGTTAATAAACGACTGATTCTTCCGTTTCCATCTGTAAAAGGATGAATACATAAGAAATCAAGGATGAAATTTAAAGAAGCGATTAGTGGGTTTATTTTAGGATTGTGAAAATGAAGGTTAAAAGTTTGACACAGTTCTTCCATATGTTGAGGAGTTGAATAAGCATCGCTAGGAATAAATCTAGTTTTTTCAGTTTTATCAGGAAAAGTTATTTTAATAAAATTATCAATCTTTTTATAACCAAATTGTTTTTGAAAGGAAAAAGAGAATAAAATTTTATGTAGTTGGAGAATATGATGAGGAATTGTAGCGATATTTTCATAATTATCATTAATCATTTCTAAAACTTTTTTATAACCGATAATTTCACTTTCAGGGTGGTTTTTAGGTTTAACATCAGGGGATGAAATAATTTTTTCCATTCTATAATTGGAAGTTTTAATACCTTCGATTTGATTAGAGGTCGTAATGGAATTGAATTTAGCCGACTTCAGGTATTTTTTTAAAACAGGGTTTTTGGCGTTAGACAATAAATCATTTTTACTTTGGAATTTATTTATTTCTAATAAAATATTAACTATTTCTTGATTTAATGTTAATTTTTCTAAATTTTCATAATTAAATTTTTTCACAGGTTATTCCTTTGTTTTTTATTATTTTATATTAACATTATAACATATTTACGGTATATAGAATAGTTGATTTTATACCGTAAATTTTTTTATATACCATAAATATTTGATAATGAAAAAGGTTCTTAGTGATTCTTGATTTTTTGGGATAAAGAAAAAACCATCTTTATAGATGGTTTATTTCGTACTCTTGGTTGTTTGATTGTTAAAACACTTTTGATAAATAAAAACTATTATTTTTTATCTATTTATTTATAAAAAAATTTTTTGTTTATTTTTTTCTTTTTGGATTTTCTTTTTTTTGAAATTTTTTTTATAATTGTTTAATTTTTTATTAATTTTAACATCTGTTTCTGGAGATAAAACCCAATTTTTAAAATCAAACAATCCGCCTTCAATATAATTTTCAAGAATAAAACGGAAATCAAAAAAAGCTGTTTTATTATTGTTATCCATCTTGTTAATCCTTAATTTTACAATATAGGATCTTTTAAATAATATTGATAAATCGCTTCATCAGTAATAATAGATTCACTATAAGCTTTGTCCGGTTCCCATACGTCATACCATGGGGATTCATTATGAGTTAAAAGAGATAAAACTTGACCGGTTTTTCGACCGTATTTAAAAATAATATGATCTATCGAAGTTTTTTGTTGTGGAGTTAAAGGTTCGTTGGTTAATTCTTTCTCTGTTAAAGGGATAGTATGAGTGATGTTTTTATGAGGTTTAACGTATTGTCGAATTTTTTGAAATAATTGAGGGATAACAGGGCCGAAATCCCAAGCTTCAAAATTATAATCCACTAATTTTTCTTGTTTTTTGGTTAAAACTAAATGGTGAGCGCGAGCGTAGTAAACTAACTTTTGGAGTTTTAAATTCGTGAGGTCGTTAATGTTTTTTTTATGACATTCTTCGATGATGTAATTAGCAACCTGAAAAACATTGGTTTTTTTTAACATTTTTTTCTCCTTTTGATTTATTATTAATTTTATTTTATTATATATCAATTTTTGTTGTTCTTGACAAAATGTTTATTTTTTGTTTTTCTTTTAAAAGTTTCTTTTTTTCTTCTCTCTCGGTTTTTTTGTCATTTATTTGGCTGTTAACTTCTTCTAAACGAGCTTCTAGAGCTTCTTTTTCTTCTTCGGATTCTTTTTTCCAACTTTTATAATCGTTTAGCATGTCGGTGACTGATTTTTTGTCCTTGTCGTTTTGGATTAATTCTTCTTTTTTTTCTGCGATATCTTCATCTATTTTTTGCAGACGGTTGGCTTTTTGGAACCAAAAAAATAATCCTAAGAAGAGGATTAGGATAACGGTGGTAATGATGATTTTAAGTTTGTTTCTTTTGATGATGTAATAGATTAAAAAACCGATGATGACTAAAAAGAAAATGGGGGCGAAAATGTTAAAGATAGTGGTTAATTTGGGTAGTTTCATAAGGGTTGGTTCTCCTTTCGGGGGGATTGTTTTTTATTTTGGGTTTGAGGGTTTGGGTTGATTGTGTTTGTTGCCGGAGCGTGGGTGTTGTGTTGTTTGTTGGATTTGTGGGAATGAAAAAGACCCCGAGGGGCGGGGTCTTATATGAGGGGATTGATGGTTATCTTTGACTTTTTATCGAACCGTCGGGGTTGTAGTAGGTTTTTTTGATACGATTACCAGTTTGAGGGTCTGATTCATCGATGGAATTGATGGAACCGTCGGGGTGGTATTCGGTTTTTTTGATTTCGTTGTTGGTTTCAGGATCGTAGTCTTCGATAGTGGAAATTGTGCCGTTAGAGTTATAGGTGGTTACTTTTGTGGGTTTTCCGGATTGGGGGTTGTAGGTGGTGATTTCAGAGAGGGTGCCGCTGGGGTGATAGGAGGTATATTTGGTGTGGTTGCCGGATTGGGGGTGGTATTCGCGAATTGTGGAGATGGAGCCGTTGGGGCGGTAGGTAGTTTGGTGAATTATTTTTTTATTTTGTTTATCCCATTTGATAATATTTTTACTTCCGTCTGAGTTGTAGGTTTCTTTGATTTCAATGTTAGGGTTTTCTGGGTCGACATCGGTTTTTTGTTCTGGTTTGGAAGGAAAGTGTTTATTTAAAAAATTATCCATTTCGTCGTCTTTAGCGTCTACCGGAGCAGGTTGTGGTGTTTTTGGGGGATTTTTACCTTTGGTGCCTGTGTTTTTTGGTGGTGTTGGTTGTTCTTCTTTTTCTTCGTCGGTTTCATCCTGGGTGTCGTTTCCCTCATCAGAAGCGTCTTCTTCTGTTGTTTGGGGTTTATTGGTTTTTGGAGTTTTAGGTTTTTGTGATGTTGTTGGGGTTGTTGTAGATGTTGGTTTTTTGGTTAAATGTTGGATTAAGAAATAGCCGCCGATGCTTGCAGCGAGGATCATTAAGATTGTGGTGATAATAATGATGATGGTTTTTGTGTTGTTCTTTGGGGGATTGTTGTTTGGCATGTTGTTGTGC
>NZ_JABUOH010000038.1 GCF_013391955.1 Candidatus Phytoplasma pruni | reverse complement strand
CGTAAACCAATTCAAAGCTGAAATGACCTCTATGAAAAACAACCCCGATAAACCTATTTTCTTAATCGGTACTACGAACCACGCCGACCAAATCGAAGACGCTATGTTAGACCGTTTCACATACAAAATCGAAGTATTCTTACCTGATTTAGACGCTGTCAAAGCCGCTCTTAACCGTTTAGCTAAAAAAATGCAATTAACTGACGAAGCCAAAAACTACCTCCAAAACGAAATGGCAACAAAAATCCATCAACACGACGAATTAAGATCATTCCGCAGCATGGGAAATTACATGCAAAAAGCCGCCTACATCGCCTACTCTCAACACAAAGAAAAAGTTGGTAAAGAACAACTCGACGCCGCTTTCGCCTCCCTAGCCCAAAGAACACCCTTGAATGACAAATATTTAGAATCACTACCTGACGTTCCGGCCCTCGATCTTAACAACCCCACTCCCGAAGAAATCAAAGCCGCTCTACCATCCGACCTGCAAGACGACACAACCTTAACCATCGATCCTACTGCCAAAACAGTTAAAATCACCGCCAATCCAACAAACTCCAAATACACAGGCGAAATAGAAGTGGCATACACAACCACCACCAAACCTGCTCCAACCCCTGAACCAAACAACACCCCAGACAAAAAATAACCCACCCCCTCATCTAAGACCCTAATCCATTTAGGGTCTTTTTCATTGAAAAAATTAGCCAAAATTATCATTCTCTCCCCCAACCCAAAGGAGGTCGATCGCCTAAAATCAACAACAACCACACACCACGCTCCGGCAATCCCACAACCCACACCAAACAAAAACGAAAAAAGGAGAAACCCAATGTCCCGTCTCAAACAATATCTCAAAACATCCCCCAAAAAATTCACCCTTTTCATCATCCTATCTCTGATTCTCATTTCTACCATTATCATTTCTGCCTCCACCTCTGTCTATAAATTACAACCTCAATATAGAGTTGAGGTAAAAGAAACCTTCGAAATCCCACTTCCGTACAGAATTTTTCAAGACCATCCCGACGGTGGCAAATTAATTCTCTATCTTGATTCATCGTTAGAGAAAACCTCCAAATTTACCTGGTATGAAACAGACGGTTCTGTCAAAGTAATCTCCGACTACGATCCCATCACCGGTAAAATAGCTAAAAACACCCACTTTTACTCTAATGGTTCCATCCGTTCCATCCTCACATTTTTTCCCGACGGTTCCATGGCTACATCTATTGTTTATGACAACAACGCTGAAAATTCCCTCAAATACATCATCCCTGACTCAGATTATCAAGAACGTCCTCTTAAACCCTCAGATTTAACCCCCCAAGAACAAAACGATATTCATCAAGAAAAACGCGCTTCCCAAGAATCATATCGTTCTTCTCTCCAAGATTACCAATCCATCTAAAACCAAAATCAACAACAACCACACACCACGCTCCGGCAATCCACACAACTCACCCCAAACAAAAACGAAAAAAGGAGGCACAACAACATGCCAAAAAAACAATCCCCCAAAAAGAAACCCA
>NZ_JABUOH010000037.1 GCF_013391955.1 Candidatus Phytoplasma pruni | reverse complement strand
TCTACTCTTGTTTTAGCCACTATCGGCGCTTTAACATATTATTACATCTTTATGAACCAATCTACTACCCCAAACACACCAACAACTCAATCCCCAACAACAGAACAACCACCAAAAAACCCCGAATCAAAACAACCTGCTCCGGACAAATCCGCCAACACAACAAAAAACGAGGATGAAACAGAAGAAACCGACAACCAAGACGAAAACGACCAAGATGACGACGAATCCGAAGAAGAATCCGCCCCTAAAAACAAAAAAAATCAAACACACCACACGCTCCGGCATTCTTTCGTCAAACTATCACCGAAAAAATTCAACTCACTGACAAAGAAAAAATGGAAAATGAATGGCTCAACGGACAACCCGACATCAAAATCCACTATCACTATATGAAAAATCAAAACGACGTTCAGACCATCCTCAACCAACTCCCTCAATATCAAAATCAAATCCACGCTCCTAATTATGAATACGACCCCCAAACAGGCAACCGCACCAAATCCACCGACTACCACCCCGACGGTTCCATCTCCATAAATTACGAATACGACCCCCAATCCGGCAAACTTCTCAAAGGGCACTGCTACACCCCCGACGGCTCCCGTTGCTTTACCGCCCAGTTCGACCCTTACTCTACCACCTCCTTCAACCCCGGCGAAAAATACGATGCCTGCTTCAATTCCAATCAATACAAAACGATGTCCTGGTATTTCAAATCCCCTCCCTCAAATCTAATAGGCGCCTATTTCATCCCTAGACAAAATCCCTTTAACAAAGAATATCCCGCCGCCGATTATCAATACACCCTCGAAGATATGTTAAAAAACAAAATGTCTATTTCCGAAGCCCACCTCTTTTACAAAGTAGAACCCATCAAAATCCATAAATATAACGTCCAATCAATCCACGACGCCCCCGACATCCTCGCCCAAGCCGGACACCCAGGCGTAAGTATTTCTAATCCCCACAAACCAGGATATAACCACCATGCAAACAGCAGTGTTATAAATTATAAGTATTTCAAAAACCCCCCCTTCTGGTTTACTAGGCGCTTACTTCATCCCTCGCCCTAATCCTGAAAACAAAACCTATCCTAAGGACAATGACGAATACACCCTCGACGACATGTTAACCCATCATGACACCATCTCCGAAGCCTATCTCTTCTATAATGTCGCCACCCAACCCCAAGACCCAAAACTAAAAGTCCACACCATAGATTTAGGTAATTTCCCTCCCTCCACTGATCCTTCCGAGAATACTATGGAACAAGTAATTAACACAGATTTACAAACTGCCATCATTAACAAATTAAAAGAAAATAATATTGATTATCCTTCCTCTGTTCTTTGGAAAAACGCAACCAATTTCAACAACAAAAGCGGAATCATATTACCTTTCAAAACTACCAACCAAATAGTTTTCTTCGTTGATACAGCAGAATCTCACCGTTCTTTCAAAAATCCACCCGACCTCTCTAACCTCTTAAAAATGTCCCACGGCGCCAAAACCGTCTATGTTTTCAACTACACCCTCAATAAAAAAACCATCCTCCAAGAAATCACAGACGTTTCTCTCTCTGTCTTAGAATCAAAAATGAATAACGCTTTTCACGACATTACCAACAAATTATTAAACACAAAATACACCGACTCCGGTTCCATCTATGGCACATGGCGCTCCGGCAATCAAACTCTAAAAACAATCGATCGTGTTATCGAAACTTTCAACACAATCTTTCAATTATTAGGTAAACAAACCTACGACCACGAAGCTGAACGCCGCCGAGAAATAACCTACTTCCACTCCTCCCTCCGAAAATGGCTCATAGAAGCTCCTATTCAAGGAAATACTTTTTATACCGGCGACCAAATCCGAAACACATTAGGCAGATATAGTCGTACTCTTTATGATGTTAAAGGCAATACTCATTCTTATAAATACAATGAAACTCCATTTTTTGATACTTGGTCTATTGATGGAAATAGCACTAGGAAAAAATACGATATCACTTTACATACCACTTTTCCTCCAACACCTCCAAAAGGTTTAAAAATTGAATTCATTCCTGACAAAATTAACCCCGTCGTTACTGTAAACTATCCTACATTTGACAACACCATCCAACAAAACGCCTACCGCCCCAAGGGCACCCTCTATCAAATTGGTTATTCTGAAACCACAAGCCATAAAAATATTAAATCTGCTCTATTCGCTCCAACAGTGCCCCCTACTCTATTTCTTATCATCCATTTCAATCCCCCCACCTCCAAAAAAACATTGATTACTACCCCGACGGCAATGTTTTCAAGATCGAAATATATAACTGGAACCACTATTACACAACTCACAAACTCTACTACAATCCCGACGGTTCCATCAAAGAAGTCAAAAGCTACAAATCATTTGACGTTTTAACCACGCCTTATAGTTCGCAAATCACCCCCGAAGAAAAAGAACTCGCCGAACAAGAACGTCAAATTGCCCTCCAATTATATAAGGACTTCAAAATTAACAATTAACCTCCCCAGACCCTATTTCACCCATAGGGTCTTTTTTATCGCC
>NZ_JABUOH010000036.1 GCF_013391955.1 Candidatus Phytoplasma pruni | reverse complement strand
TAGATTTAATTAATTTTTTTAAGTTCATAAAAAGTCCTTCTTTCTTTATCAAATATAACCATCAAAATTGTATGTTGTTGTATTAAAATATTTGCCTGTAAAACGGTTCCATTCTTGGGATTCAGGTTTTGGCGCTATTTCTGTTGGTTTAGCAACTCCTCGTGGAGGTTGTGGCGGACGAGTGTCATTTAAATAATAAAGTTTCCAACCGATAGAATCTTCATTACAACTATTACCTAAAAGGATATTATCTAAATACCATTCATCTTTGAAAAACCCTTTTTTGTATTTATATGTATGTTCGTTACCTTCAATATCATAAAGTGTTTTATCTTGTTTTCCTAAAATATCGCGTATACGTTCTGCGGATGTTATATAATTGGCTTTTTGTGTTTCAGCAAAATAACAATGATCTTTCCATTTTTGGACATTTTTTTCATATTCTTCTTTTGTTTGAGAAATCAGTTCTGAATCTGTTAAAGAATAATGAGGTGGAAGAGGATGTTTTTTGAAATATTCTTTTTTAGAATGATTAACGTATAATCGGACAAAAATAAAAGATATTAAAATAATGGTTATATATTTGACAAAATTCATAAATATTTTATTTTTGAGTAAATTCATAAATGCGCCTTTTTTATTTATTTAGATATATTTTTATTATACGTTTTTTTTTTTTTTGCAATAGTTTGGGATGGAAAATGTTTATTTTGATAGTGAAGGATTGATTTTAGGCAATAAAAAAAGACCCTATGAGTGAGATAGGGTCTGGGGGTTAATAGTATTTGATTTCTTTGATGGAGCCGTCAGGGTTGTAGGAGGTGTGTGCAATTGGTTTGTTAGTTTGAGGGTTGTGTTTTGTAACAGACTTTTTAATACCTGTATCATAATAATCAATCCTTTGAGATTTAAATTTATTTTTTATATAAAAATCTATTGCAATTTTCGGTTGTCCTTCATCGTTATAAACGATAGATGTATGTTTTAAATGATAATCTTCGGAAGGCATATTTTTAGGTCTAACAGGAGGAGGTGTAGTATCTAAATAATCCAATTTATTTCTAGGAGGAACTTTATTTTTTGAAGTTTCGGTCAAACCTAAAATAGAATCGTTTAAATACCAACTATCAGATAAAAGACCTTTGTTATATTTATATTCATGTTTATTACCTGCTTTATCATAAAGAACTCTGTTATATCTGCCTAAAATGTTATCTCTTAAATCGTCAGAAGTATATCCTTCATCTTTATCTGTTTCAACTGGTTTAATTAAACATTGATCTTGCCATTTTTTTAAAGCTTTTTGATATTGTCCTTCTGTTTCTGGTTCCTTTTCTTCTTTTGTTTTTAGGACGGATTCTTTTACTGCCGGAGGAGTAGGATTTTGGGTTAATTTATAATATGTATAAGATAGTAATAAAAGAACGATGGTCGCGATAACACTAGACCAAATGATGATTTTTTTATTATTGTTTTTGTTGTTGGTTTGTGACATGTACGTGTCTCCTTAATTTTATTTTATTTTAGTTTTTTTACATATGCCTTTATTATATGTTTTTTTTT
>NZ_JABUOH010000035.1 GCF_013391955.1 Candidatus Phytoplasma pruni | reverse complement strand
AAAAGACTCTCAAAATGAGAGTCTTTTAAATGTTAAGGGATTTTTGGATGATGACTAAAGGAAGGCGTTTTTGTATATTTTTTGGGTTTTATTGGTGATACTTCAGCGCAATAGATTTAATTGTTTACAAAAAATTGTTTCTTTTGGAACAATTTCTTGTTGGGATAAATTGTAAGCACTTTCTAAAATTCATTAATATGACCGATTTTTTGAATTCCTTTTTATTTTCAACAAAAAAGGGCTATAAAAAATATAGCCCTAAATATGGTTGATTTATTTTCAATGAGTTAAACAACAACTCTTTTTTCTGCGTTTTTAAGTATAAGATTTTTATATATGTTTTTTTGAGAGAAATAAATTTTATCAGAAAGTTGGTTATAACTCACCAAACCCATGAACGTTGATTATAACTAGCAGGTTTTAAACTTTCCATTTTAGAATCTATCATAAAGCCTTTCTTGAGATTCAACTCTCCTTTGTCAAATAACATTTGAATAATTATTTTCCATATTAACTTATGTTTAATTAACCTTTCTTTGGCTTGATTATAACAATCATCTAACACATCTTGTTTAGCTTTTTCTTTATTGTTCACTCTTTGTGTTAAAAAACGATTATTAGGGAATTTATTAAACATTTTATCAATTTCGCCTTTAGCGTGCCTTTCATCATCTACATAATTATGTTTTCCGCCATCGCTACCAAACAAAAGAACTTCACCAGCCCTTCCGCTTAAATTAATGATGATTTCGTTTAAATAATCTTGTTCGTTCATATCTTTATCATCTTTTCTATAATAAGCGGTTAAACCATCGATATTAGCTGTTTGAGGAGTAATTTTCATATGATCGATTTGTTGGTCTAAAGACAAGACAGAAACAGCGTGAGCCCCTTCGTGAACAGCGGTTTTTAATAATTTTTCGTTTTTAATTTTTGTCCAATCATTAAAGTTAATTGCTTCCGTTTCCGTCTTAGTATTTTCTTGAGAAATAGGCGGTTTATCGTTTCTGTTAACTAAAAGGATTATGATAACGACACTTTCTATCGCTAACAACAAAAGAACTGTAAAAAACCAAAAATAAATATTTTTAAAAAGATTTTTCTTCATAATTATTTTTCACCTAATAATGTCTTAATTTCGTCTTTATTGATAGTTTCTTTCTTTAAAAGTTCTTGCGCTATTTTGTCTAATAATTTTTTATTTTCTTGAAGAAGTTGTCTAGCTAATGCGAAAGATTCATCAATAATTTGTTTGATAGCTTGATCAATTAATTTTTTATCGGAAAATTCTTGATCTTGAGTAGGCCCTAATTCAGACATACCGTATTTAGTTACCATTAAACGAGCTATTTGAGTAGCTTGTTTGAAATCACCATAAGCTCCTGAAGACACATCATCAAACATTAATTCTTCCGCCGCTCTACCGCCTAAATAAGAGGTAATATTAGCCAACATTCTTTTTTTAGAGGAAAAGAAGGTTTCTTTTTCTGGTAACATTAAATTATAACCTCCCGCATCTCCACGAGGAATAATGGTTATTTTTTGCACTTGTGGGGCATGTTTTAATTTTAAACCAATCACCGCATGACCCGCCTCATGATAAGCCACCATTGTTCTTTCTTCTTCATCGTATTTTTTCGATTTTTTAGCTGGACCCATCATGACACGATCAATGGATTCGTATAAATCTTCCTCAGTAATAATAGTTTTATTATTACGCACCGATAAAATGGCTGCTTCGTTCAAAATAGCGGCTAATTGAGCCCCGTTCATTCCTGGAGTGGATTTAGCGATTTTTTCTAAATCAACCGAAATATCTAATTTTTTATTTTGAGCGTGTACTGCTAAAATAGCTTTTCTAGCTTTCAAATCAGGCAAACCAACGTTGAATTGTCTATCGAATCGTCCTGGTCTTAATAAAGCTGGATCTAAAATATCCGCTCTATTGGTGGCTGCCATAATGATCACTCCTAAGGTTTTATTAAAACCATCCATTTCAACCAATAATTGGTTTAAAGTTTGATCACTTTTACTGTTTTCGCTGCCTCTTTTTTTGCCTAAAACATCGATTTCATCGATAAATAATACACAAGGGGTATTGTTTTTAATTTCTTTAAATAATTTTTTAATTTTAGCTACACCTAGACCAACTAACATGCCATCAAATTCGGCACCAGAAACGGCGAAAAAAGGGACTCCTGCTTCGCCAGCGACCGCTTTAGCTAATAAAGTTTTACCAGTTCCGGGCGGTCCTTGTAATAAAACTCCCTTGGGTAAAACAGCACCACTTTTTTTATATTTGGAAGGATTTTTTAAAAAATCAATTAATTCGGTCATTTCTTCTTTTTCTTCTTCAATGCCAGCTACATCGTCAAAAGTAAATGATGATTTTTCCGAAGCAGCAACTTTAATTTGGCCTAAATTGCCTGATAATATTTTCTTTTGCTCTAAAATGTAAAACAAGAAAATAAGAGAAGAAATAGGAGTTAAATAATCCAACAAAAAGGCTATTAATTCAAAATGAAACATTCTTTCGGAAGGAAACCTTTTAATGATAGAAGCGATTTCGTTTTGATATAAGTTGGAATGGAAAATATGACCGTCCAAATCCTCTATTTCTACCAGAAAATTACTGTCAAAAGATTCCAACCTGCTTGAGCGTACTTTAGCGAAACGAATTTTTGCAATATGTTTAGAATTGGACTCTAATTTTTTATACATTTTGTGTTCGGAAATCCATTCTCCTTTAGCTTTGAATTGTCCGATGCCGACATAAATATTTAAGAAAAATAAAATAGCGAAAATAACAATAAAAAAAGTTAATTTTTTCATTTTTAGTTTCTTTTTGACTTGAGAAAACATTTTTTCTTTTTTCCTTTCTTTGTATTCTTTAAAAAAAATTTTATACCTGATATAGTGCCAATAAAAAATGATATGGTTTTCTTGTTGTTTAGAAAAACTAATTCAACAAGAAAAATAAAAAAATACCTATTAAATGATTAAAAAGGATTTAATAGATATTTTTTCAATTAATTTTAAAAACTAAACAATCTTTCACAATTATCTTTATCACGCGCTTTATCATCGAAAACAATGAATTTTTTCAAATTAGATAAAGGAACAACGAAAGTTTCAGAATAACGTAATTTTTCTAATTCTTTAACAATCTTAGTGAATAATTTTTCTTTTTGATCGTAAGTAGCATCAGTTTTCAATAAACTTGTACTTAATAGACCGATTAGAGCGTCTTTGTCGCCGTGCCAATCGCCGTTTTCTTCGATTTTATTAAAGGAAACTTTCTTAATTGGTAAATTTAATTTTTCTTGAGCTTGTTCAACAGTAGTGGAAGGTTCTAAGGAGAAGAAATCTTTTAATGCTTTTCCGTTTAATTCTAATACTTCCATTTGTCCGCCATTTAATATATTTGTATACCATTCTGGCTGATTAGTTTCATTGGAGAATTTATTAGTTAAATAATCTCTAAATTCTTTTAAATTTAATGAAATTTCTTTAGAAGAAGGAAGTAAGGCATAAACTAAAGTATCTGGATCATCCATGTTTTGTGATTCCAACCCTAAAAAATTAGCAGGTTCGAAGAAATCCATATTATCATTAAAAAATGCCTCTTGTTCTTGATCTGTTGCGCCAGCTTCAAGACTCAAAAGTCTTTCTTGAATTAAGATTTTATTTTCACCCACAGAGTCTTTAAATAATTTATTTAAATTTTCTTTGATAAGAGGGGTTTGGATTTTACCATCAACAGTAGGGTAATATCTTAAAGATATTTCTAAAACTTCAGAAGGGGCAACATCGTTATAATATTCTTTAACAAAACTGCCGTAAGCCGTTTTAACCATTTCTTTAGCTTTTCCGTATAAAAGTTCTTGTTGGTTATCTAACATGTTAACAACATCCCAATTGGATAGAGAAACATTATTGTTTAAAAGACCATCTTGTTTTAACATTTCATAAACATTAGTTTTATGGTCTTCGGTGGAGTTATAAAAAGGAGCATTAGGGCAAACTCTAGCTACATCAGACATAAGCGAAAGAGTCGGTAAAGTCTGAGTTTGATCAGCTAAAAGTTTTCTATCAACGCCATATAATAAAGCTTTTCTAAAGTTAGGATCTTTCAATAATCCTGTTCCTTTTTTCAAAGAATCTTGATTATCTGGGGCATCTAGATTAATACGATATTGAGCAATTCTGTTTTGAGGAATGGAATGCATGCCTGGATGGCTGGAATAACTGCTGACAACATTTCTTTTGTGAGGTACGAAAGGAACGACAAAACTTAATTTATGTTTTTGTAACAATTCTTTTTGTTGTTCTATCGTACTAACTACAATTTCAATTTTCTCAGGTTTATGAGTGTTTTCTGAATTTTCATTTTTCACTAAAACCCATTTTTCCGGATTGTAACCATCTTTTATTTTATATTGTCCATAAGATATGAAAGGATGATTTTTAGTTCCATATGCTATTTGATCACCGGAAATAGAGTTAGCTAATTTATCTTTTGGGAAAAGGACTATATTATTGATATTTTTCACTACATCCAATAAATCTTTTGGTTGTTGATATTTAATTTTAAATTCAGAATCATTTATTTTTTCAAAAAAATTATTGAAACTGGTAATAGAGTCTTCTGGATGGCTTTTTTCCATCCCTAAATTGGTTAATTTTTGAGAATCGTAAAATTTTAAATATTGTTCAATAACGTTAGAAACGACATCAACATTAATCATTTCGTTATTTTCAAATTTAACATTTGGTTTTAATTTTAACAGATAAGTTTTGCTGTTCACTTTTTTAGCTTGTTGAAATTCTGCTGAAGTGGTGATTTTATATTCTTTCTCTTGGTTATCTTCCACAGTTTTAATAGATTCAATTAAACCTGGTAAATATAAAATTTCTTCCTGTTTTTTTGTTTCATAAAAGAAAGGGGTTTTTAATAAGTTAAAAACATCTTTTTTTAGTTGTTGAACTTCTTCCATCGGATTTAAATGATTTAAAGGGTTTAACTGCCCTAATTCTTCCGTAATAGCGACTCTGACAAGTTCTTGATTAACTTGCTCTAAAGTATCAACAAATTGAAGGTTTTTATTTTCATCCTTAGGGTTTTTATTTTTACTTATCAAAGAACGAACAACAATAAAAACGATTGCTGATAATAAAATCACAATCAAAGAGCTAAAAAGCATTGCTTGTTTTTTGTTTTCTCTAAAATGTTTTTTTCTTTTTTTCATTTAATAATCCTTTTTTCAATTTTTATTTTATTTTTTATCAAATATCATAATACAAATTAGATCTTTATATCCTTTTAATAATATTTATTATTTATATTTTAAAATAAA
>NZ_JABUOH010000034.1 GCF_013391955.1 Candidatus Phytoplasma pruni | reverse complement strand
TAACTCAGGGCAAAATGATGCGGGAAAAACTAACGCAAGAAAAAATCAACAAACAACCCAAACACAACCGCCAAAACTTAAACTTAAAGAACCGAAACAAAAACCTATAACATCAAACCAACCCCAACCAGCAGAAAAAGAAGATGTTTCTGACAAAGAAAAAGGCTCGATCCAAAAATCAAAACCAACCATAAACATAGGAAATGAAGGAGAACAACTGGCAAAAACAACACATCGCGACCCTGGAAATATTAAAAAAGATAAAACGGATGATTTTTTAAATAAACATTCCCCTCTCGAAAAAGAGCAAAAACCTAATATCGATGCAAAAAATTCTAACATTGAAATTAGAGAATCTCGCAACACAGATGGAAGTAAAAACATTATTAAATGGGATATAAAAAATCAACAAATAATTCAAAAAAGCTCCTACCATCCCGACGGCTCAATTCGGTCCATCGAGGATTACGACTCCAAAACTGGCAAAAAAACCAAAGACACATGCTATGACGCTGACGGTTTTCTTTGGAGCATCGACGAATACGACCCCAAAACAGGAAAAATAACTAAAACCACTATCTATGAAACCGACGGTCCCCCCAATTGCATAATCGTCTACGATCCCATCACTAACAACTGCACCGAAAAAACCATCTATAATTACGACGGCTCCATTTGGTCCATCGCAGACTACGACCCTCATACTGGCAACCGCATCAAATACACCGAATTCAAGCGCAATGGCTCCATCATATTCGCCTACGACTTCGACCGTCAAACCGGCCAAAAAACAAAATACACCTCCTATAACCCCGACGGTTCCATAAAAGAAATCGAAAATTATTAATCCAGAGCCTATTTATTCTCATAGGGCATTTTTCTTGTAAATGAAAAAACCAAAATTATTGCAAAACAACGTATAATACATTTATGTCTAAAAATAAAAGGAATTTAATGACGAACCAACAATCTCATTTTACCCCCTTTTTTCAACCTCCTAAAAAAATACCCAAAATATTATTAATTATCTTAACTGTTTTAATAATTTCCGGAATCATTTAGGGATTTTCTACTTCTTTATCTTTAATGATTACATTTCCACTCAACAATTGTTTGAAACAAATCAAACAATCAACAATAATCAATTAAGAATCGCTCTCGTTAATATCGCCAAAAAAAACAAAATCAA
>NZ_JABUOH010000033.1 GCF_013391955.1 Candidatus Phytoplasma pruni | reverse complement strand
TTGGGTTAAATTGTCGTTATATTCTGCCATAGATTGTTGTTTGGCTCTTTTTAATTTCAGTAATTGTTTTTGGAAGTTTTGTTGTTCTTCGTAATGTTTTTGTTCTTGGGCGGTTTTTTCGGCGTAGCGTTTGTCTTCGATGGTTTGACGTTCAGTGGTTTGAGCGTCTTTGGTTTGTTGGTATTTGTAGATCACTACCGAAGCGGTAGTGATAAACGCGATAGTCAAAACAGTAGTGATTATTTGCATTATGATTTGGATGGTGGGTTTTTGGTGGGTGTTGTTTGTCATTTTTTTGTTCTCCTTTGGGGTTTTTGATTATTTTTGAGAGTTGTTTTTCTCTTGCCGGAGCGTGGTGTGTGTTTTGTTTTGTGGGTTGTGAAAATGGTGTTGGTCATTTAATGTAGTAGGTTCTTTTGATGGAATTGTCGAGGTTGTAAGTAGTGGTTTTGGTGTGTTTGGCGGATTGGGGGTGGTAAAAACGGACGTAGTTGATGGAGCCGTCGGGGCGGTAGACGGTGCCTTTTGTTTTGATGCCTGTTTTGGGGTCGTAGCCATTGATAGAATGGAGAATGCCGTCATCATTGTAGTAGGTTGATTTGATGCGTTTGTTGGATTGGAGGTTGGATTCGGCGATGGAGGAGATAGTGTTGTTGAGATTATATTCGGTTGTTTTGATTATGTGTTGAGAAAAATTGTATTCGGTGATGGTTTTGTAGACGAACGAGTCGATGCAGGTGGTTGTTTTGTTGTTGGGTGTTGATTTTTCTGCCTGAGCGTGGTTGTTGTGATTGTTTGTCATTTATTATTTTCTCCTTTTATTTTTGTTTTTTGTTGGGGGTTGATTAGTATATGGGGCCGTCTTTTTTGTTTTCTTTGATAACCTCTAATTGTTCGGCGGTTAAATATTTTCTTTGTTTTTTGGTTAAACATCTCCATGGAAAGACGTAGAAATTACCAGGATCAAGTTTTGCAATTTGTTCTCCTGATAAAATCTTTACTTTTGATGGGGTTATTACAAAAAGATTGAAGGCAAGGTTTTTATTGAAATATTTATTTAATTCGTCAGGGGTCATTGTTTTTATTTGTTTTATTGTTAAACTCATTTTTTTTCTCCTTTGATTTTTGTTTTATTTTGTAGGTTATTATTTGTTTTGGGTGGAGTGATATAATTGGACGGCATCTTTGTATGCTTGTTGGGCGTTTTGATATTCTTGTTGGAGTTGTTGTTCTTCGACAGGGGTTAAATCTGAGAGAACGAGATCGTCGATGTAGTCGCCGGATTGGGGGTCGTAGGTGGAGATATAGAAAATGGAGCCGTCGGGGAAGTAGTCGATGTGTTTAGTCATGTAGCCTGTTTGAGAGTCGTTCTCTTCAATATAGTCTAGGGTGTTCTCGTCGTAGGAGAGATCTTTGATACATGTTTGAGATTGAGGGTCGTAATAGGCGATGTGGTCGAGATAACCGTCGGGGTAGAAGGAGGGGCGGTAGGTGGTTTCTTTGACTCTTTGATCGTTGTTATTGTATTCAGTGATTACTTTGTAGCCGTAATCATTTATATGTTGAGTGTTTCTTGCTGTTTCGTAATTTTGGTTGTTGGATGTCATTGGTTGTTTTCTCCTTTTTTTGTTTGTTTTTTATGTTTGAGATTGTGTTAATGCCTGAACGTGGTGATTTTTTTTGTTTTTGTGGATTTAATAGGTGTAGAGGGTGAAGTTGGTTGATTTACCTGTTTGGGGATGATATTCTTCGCGGAACCAAATAGTGCCGTTGGGATTGTAGTAGGTAGTTTGGATTTTGTGGTGGGTGTGGGGATCGTATTTGTTGATGAATAACAGGTAGCCGTGCGGATGGATAGTGGTTTGTTTGATTAATTTGTCGTTCGCGTTGTATTTGTTGATTTCTTGCTAACCACAATGATTGGAACGGATAATTTTTTTGTTGGAATTGTTGGTTGTCATTTTTTGTTTTCTCCTCGTAAATTTGGTTAAAAATGGTAGACGGATTTGATTGTGCCATTGGGGTGAAACAGTGTTTCCTTTGTGCGGTGTCCTGTTGTAGGGTCATAATCGATCGTGCCGAAAAGGATGCCGTCCTTTTCGGACCAGTATTCTTTTATTTTTTGTTTTTGTTCGTTATAATGGATGGCGCTGAGATGGATAGTGTCGAAATGATTTTGGTGGGATGTGTTTTCGTTCATTTTTGATTTCTCCTTTGGGGTTTGTTTTTATTTTATTTGTTGTGTTGGATGCCGGAGCGTGGGGTTGTGGGGATTGTTGTTGATTTTAGGTGGTTGTTTTTTTGTTGGGGGTTATTGTAATTGTTTTAAAAAGGGGGCAATGTGGGTGGAGTTTAAAATGTGGAAATTGTTGGGAGCGGAGGTTTGTAATTCTTTTAAAATTTTGTTGGTGTAGTAATTGCCGTCTAAAACGATCAACACTTTGATTTTTTTGTTGATGGCGCCGGTTAAATTACGAGCTGTTTGCATCACTTTGATAATTTCGTTTTTTTGACTGTCTTGGGAACCGCCTTTGTTTTTAGTGTATTTGTGGTATACATAAAAATCATATGGTAAACCGTTTATTTTGAAATAAATGTCGGCGGATTTGACTTTGCCGGTTGGAACGGGGGAGTCGTGGACGACTTTTTGTTGCACGATATATGATGGTTGTTCGTTATCAGTTTCTAATAATTGTAATTTATTGATAAAGGGGATGGTTTGTAAGTGAGAGAATAACGTTTTTTTATAAACATTTTGGTGAGAAGGATCTTTGATGAAAAAAGATTTTAAAAAGGGGTTGGTAGAAATATTTTGAATAACTTCTTCATGGTTGAAACCGAATTTCTTGCAAAAATTGTGGATTTTGTTTTGGACCTTAGAGTCTTTGATGTCAAATTTGTTTAAATTAATTTTTAATTGTTGCTGATATGCTTGGGAATAAATGTTTTTCATATTTTTTCTTTCCTTTCTGATTGTAATAAATATGCTTTTTCGATGATGTTGCGTGCCAAGGTGAAATCTAGACGGCGCCTTCTTTGGTTGTGGTTGTTATTCCCTTTGAAAGGTGATAACAGCACGTCTTGGGTTTTTTGGCGAAACTCGTTTAAAATATCGTTGGCATCTTGGATTAATTGTTTTAATTGGGTGGGGTTTAAGAGGGCGAAAACAGCACTGTGTAAAACAGTGATGGCGCGTGAAGAATGTTTTATTTGGGATAGATCGTAATTTAATTGGGTGGTAGGTAAAAAGAGGATACGAGCTGATGGGTTTTTATAATCAATAGCTTTTAAAGCGATGGGACCACGAAAATTATTGAATTGTAAATCTTTTAATAAAGGTTGAGAAAGAGTCGGTTTTAATTTTTCTAAAACTGAAAGAGGACCTACTTTTTGGTTGTTCTTATAAATGATTTGTTTTTCGGTGGGAGAACCGTTGAAACACACCACACAAATGGGGATTTCTGTATCATTAAAGGGGTTGTCCTCAATAATGATAATGCGATTGATTTGGTCCTTATTAAAAGTCGTGTTGTTGATGAATGTTTCTGGGACAATGGCGACGCCGGGCTGATTAGTAGCTATCATTTTGTGTAAAGCGATTAAATATAAATCTTGCCAAGGTTTTTTGGCGAAATATTTTTGATATATTGTCATATATTTTTTTCTTTTACAACTGACCTTGGATAAGTAAGGAGGGTTAGTGATGAAAAAATACTTGTCTTTTTGGTTTAAAGGGAGATGGGATAAACTGTCGTTGGTAGGCCATTGTTTTAACTCGGGGTTAATGTCTAAGCCGGCGAAGTTTAAAGGTTGGTGAGGAAAATGGGTTTGGATGGTTTTGAGGAGATGTCCTTCGCCGGCGAAGGGGTCCAACACGATGGTGTTGGGTGGGAGATTTTTTTGGATGAAATCTAAAACAGGGGTAGTTAACCAAGTGTTTTGGCGGGTGTAGAATTGGCCTAAACGTTGTTTTTGTTTGTCGGACATGGCGTTTGTTTCCTTTTTGAGGGATTGTTTTTCATAGATGGTTTTTTTCTTGCCGGAGCGTGGTGTGTGGTGGTTGTTAAAAATTAAGAATACTGCCTTCGGTGCCGTTCTCGTGATAATGAGTGGTGTCAAACCATCTTGTAGAATGAGGGGTTTCATAATGGAAAACGATAGATTCATAAACTGAGCCGTTAGGGCGGTAGTAGGTAATTTTTGTCATTTGACCGGTATTAGGATTATAATCTGTTGTATAATCTACTGTTCTGTCAGAACGGTAGGTAGTTGTTTGCTTGCATTTTTGTGTTTGAGAATCGTAAGTGTAGGTAGTGTATTGGCGTAAGGTGTTGGTTAATTGTAGAAAAGTTGTTGTTTTCAATAATTGATGTTGGTTGTTATATTCACTTAAAACGCCTAAGCCTGCGTCGTTTGTGTGTTGAACGGTTCTTGCTGTTTCGTAATTTTGATTGTTGGATGTCATTGGTTGTTTTCTCCTTTGATTTTTGTTTTTATTTTATTTGTTGTGTTGATTGCCTGAACGTTGTTGTTTTAGTCGTTTTCATAGATGGTGTGGGTGTTTTGTTCGGAGGGCGGTTCTTCTTGGATTATTTTTTTGATTGATTTTAATGTCAGTTTTTGGGTTTTACGGTTATAGATGAATTTGTATTTTTGACCGTCTTTGATGTAGATGGCTTTTTGTTCTATTTTAAAACCAAAGATTTTGGTGATGAAATAAAAAATGTTTTCTAAAAGATAATAGATAAATTTTAAAATATTCAAAATAACAGCGAAAATATAATCCAAACCTAAAAGAATGAAAGGGAGTAAACTGAAAAAAACCACTACCATAGTTATTCTTACAACCGCATGATGATTGTTTTGCCAATGATCTACTATGATGTTGAAAGTGTTGGCGAGGAAATTATAAATACTGGTGAACCAAGCGGAAATGTTGCTTAATAATGTCAATATATTTTCAAACATGATTTTTTCTCGCTTGGGATTGTTGTTCTAATGATTTTAGTGCTTTCATGAAACGACCGTTTTTTAGACGTTTGAAAGTTAAAGTGTATGAGGTTTTGTATAAATAATAAAGAGCGATGAATAAAGAGGTGATGATAATAAAAAATATTTTTAAAAATTTAAAAAAGGCATAAGTGGCTACTAAAAGATAACTGGTTTTTTGGTTTTCCATTTTATCCCCTCCTTTCTTTTAGTTGTTTGTGAACTTGATGTTGGTTGTTTTAAATTTTATGAGTTTTTGTTTTGTTTATATTGGGCGAGTTGGTGTTTTAATTGCTCGTTTTCTTTTTTGGTGTTGGCGATTTCGGTTTCTAATTGTTTGGTAGCAGAATGAATTTCGTTTTTGGTTTGGAGATAGAGCGCTGGTTTTAGCACTTCGACTTTGGATAAAGCGTCATCTTGTTTGATTTGGGCGGTTAAATCTCTTTCTGCCTGAGCGATAACATTTTGTTTGAATTGTTCATCTTGTTTGAATAAAGTCATCATTTCCTCGTAGTATTGTTTTTGGGCTAGACGGCGGGTGCGTTTTGTTAACATGTGGGAATTGATGTTTTTTAAATAATATTTAGTTAAATGGTATTGGAAATAGGTGAATAACATGATTTGTAAAAAGTGATTTAAAGAAAAATTTAGGTTTTTCATTTTATCTAAGGTGATAGTAGGATAAAATTCTTGGTATAAATTTTTAAATAAATTATAGGCGAAATATTGGATTAAGATAACCAGTATTAAAGTAAAAAAACCTTTAATATGTCTTAAAGGTTTTTTGGTTTGTTGTATTGTTTGGTTAGATTGTGGGGAGGGGGTAGGTTGATTATTTGTCATTTATTGTTTTCTCCTTTTTTGTTTTTTTTGATTGTTTTATTTTAGAGGGTGAGATTTGATGTAGGGTGGTGTATTGGATGCCGGGGCGTAGGTGTGTGTTTTGTTTTAATAATCGTCGTCGTCATATTCGTCATCGTCGTATTCTTCTTGTTCGTCGTCTTCATCTTCCTCATAAACTTCTTCTTCTTGCTTTTTTTTGGGTCTTTTTTTGTTTTTGTTGGGGGTGAGTTGTGTGGGATTGCCTGAACGTGGTGTT